>DUQM01000028.1 GCA_012837825.1 Actinomycetota bacterium
ATATTATCAATATATTATATATATAAATAAATTGCTTTAATTCTTCATCAAATATTTTTTCAAATAATTAACTTAAATTATCTAGTGTTAAGCCTGCTTCTTTTACCATGGGTGACCACTATTTTATGCATCAACCTATTCCTGCATTTGGAGCATCTTAAAAATACCAGGTCTAGTTTTCCTGCTAGGCGATAATCTGATAATTATTTTATAGTTAGAAAGAGTTATTTTTGATATGTCTGCAAGCTTGAAAATATACGGCTGTTTCAGTTTCTCAAAGATAATTATTTCTTTACTGATCTCAGTCTTTGCTATCCTTTGACTATATTATATCTACAAATAAACTTAAATATTCGAAAATACAATTTGAAAAAATTAAAGCATCTTTATTATTTTCTTCGTCGCCTCTAATACAAATTAATGTCTTTAAAACCTATTATCTTTCTGGATCTGTTTGTAAAGCTGTCAGAAAAATAATTAGAAGTAGTCTATAATGTAGGACCTGATATTATCATATTTCTGCATTATTTCGTCTTTATATTCTTCAGCCGATGTAAAATCTTCAAATTCAAAGCCTGGTGATACAGTTGTTCCCAGAAGAGCAAAACTGCCTCCTTTTTTTAGTCTGGTGCCCTGCCACACTTCCGAAGGAACAAGATGCTGCAGCTTTTCGTCTTTTAAAATATTCTGCCCGAGAATTATCTTCTTAAAGCTCCCGTCAGGAAAAAGATTGAGCATTTCAACCGGATCTCCCAGATAGAAATGAAATATTTCATCAGATTTTACCTTGTGAAGATGGGAATAATTTTTATCAGTGATCAGATAATATATTGAAGTATAAAAACATCTCTCTGAACCATATCTTTTCGGAAGACTTTTGCCGTCGATAAATTCTTCTGAGCGATATGCTTCATAATAAAGACCTCCCTCACCATCAAGAGGAACCAGGCCAAATTTTTTTATTATTACTTCTGTTTCCAATTTAATTTTACCGTTCATATTTTTCATTAACTTATTTTCAGAATCATTGTTTTCAGAATTGCCGGATTTCCCTTAATTTTCATTTAGTATATTTTAACCGTATTTCCGGACCTGCTCCAGAGAATAATTTTTATTTGTTGAAATCATTACTATTTATATGTATTATCTTAGCTTATTGTCAAATTCTTTTTAAGTTGCTTTTTATTTATTTCTTCCCGTAAAGATATTGCAGATTTTATAAATAGCAAGCAGGAAAGTTTTTATGCAAACAGTTAATATTAAAGACCTGGGCGAGCATATCCCGGGAGCTTCAAGTTCTGTTACTTTAAACGGCCTGAAGGAATTTGTTTCGGTTCCGTACCATATAAAATGGTATTTTGGTTCTGAATCAAATAAAATATTCCCCCTTTTTCTCCAGGAAATATCAGACCTTAACCCCAACAAAACAGGACTGTCTTTTCTTGTACCCAGAAATCCGTTTTTTAATCATGCAAGAATAAAATTCTTCGGATTTTACATTAATAACAAGCCCGTCGGAAGAGTAATGGCTTTTAACGACTACAATTACAGCAAAACACGCGGGGCTGAGACAGGGTGGATAGGGCATTTTGAGTGCATTGAGGATGAAAACGTTGCTGAACAGATACTTCAGACTGCAGCAGATTATTTAAAAGAACTGGGAGTAAAGCATGTAACCGGCCCGGCAAAATTCAATGCAAACGGCGAAGTCGGACTGCTTATAGATGGTTTCGATAAAAAACCATATTTTATGGAGCCTTATAATGCCCCGTATTATGAGGACTATTTCAAAAAGTTCGGATTTAAAAAGGAAAATGACTGGTTCAGCATGAATACTGATGAATCGCTTTCAAATGGCTACTTAAACAGAATAGAAAATATGATGGACAGAATAACTGAAAGATCCCTCAGGCAGGGAAAAGGCAACAGGGTTGACGACTTCATATTCAGAAATATTGATTTTGGAAAACTTGAAGACGAGATAAATACCATTAAGAACCTCTATAATCCTATATGGGGGACAGGAAATCATCCCCAGTTTACAGCTATGACTGATGATGAATTCAATGTCCTGTGCCGGGGAATTAGAACTATCGCAATCAGGGATCTGATATTCATTGTGGAAAAAAACAAAGTTCCCATAGGGGTATCGGTAAGTCTTCCAAATATAAATGAGATAATTGCAGAATACGACCATAGCCGAAGATTTGACAGAGGCTATATGCCGTCATATAATTTTTTAAGCCCAAAGGATCTGAAAAGGGATATACAGATATTTAATATAATAAAGAACAGACTCAGGACAAAAAAATTCAGCAGTATAAGGATTCTTATACTTGGTGTGGATGAAAAATTCAGAAAAAACGGCGTAGACAGCCAGCTTTATTACAAAACAGCACAAGCAGCAAAATCGATCGGGATAAGACATGGCTCAGGTTCACAGCTTGCTGATATCAATTTCGATATTTTAAATCCGTTATTTAAAATAGGAAAAAAGTCAATGACCTGGCGCGTTTACGGTCTTGATATCTGAACTTAAATCAAAGATTTTTTTATTTCCGGCTTTAATGAAAATCAGGAAAATAATTAATCCCCGATTATTTTTACAAGAACCCTTTTACGTCTCAATCCGTCAAATTCGCCGTAAAATATCTGTTCCCAAGGGCCAAGATCAAGCCGCCCCTCCGTAACGGCTACTACTACCTCCCGCCCCATTATCTGCCTTTTGAGGTGGGCATCAGCATTATCTTCATATCCGTTATGCTGATACTGACTGTATGGCTTTTCGGGTGCAAGTTTCTCCAGCCATTTCTCAAAATCTGCATGCAGCCCGCTCTCATCATCATTTATAAAAACACTCGCAGTAATGTGCATTGCATTACAAAGCAGAAGTCCTTCCCTGATTCCGCTCTCAAGAAGGATCTTTTCCACTTCACCTGTTATATTTATGAGCTGCCGTCTTTTCTTTATTTCAAACCATAATTCTTTCCGGTAACTTTTCATTCTTAAAACCTTTCATTCAGTTGATTTATAGCAAAACTGGTGAATAAGTAAATTATTTTCTTAAATTACTCTTGCAGCATTTTCCCCCGCTTCAACTGCCTCTCTTATCCTTCCCGGCTGGCTGCAGTCCCCGATTATATAAAACTCTTCTGCTTTCATTGAAAGAGCAGAAATGAATTCATCATCAGGTTTTGCATTAATGGCAATTGCAACAAGATCGGCATCAATTCCCATCTCTCTTCCGCCATCTTTTATACCCATCTGGGTGTCATAGGGAACCATCAGTTCCACACCGCCTTCATAGACAGTATTAAGGTGGCTTTCTGTAATAATTTCAATATTTCTTTCTTTAATAAGATTTAAAAGCCTTAATTTGACTTCAGTTATTTCATTTTCTTCAAGAATTTTGGGCAGCATTTCAACAATGGTTACCTTAAAACCATTGTCAGCCAGGAAACATGCGGTTTCGCAACCTACATCTCCACCACCGATCACCACGGCTCTTTCGCCCTTGTACCTGGAAATATCATTAAGTATATTAACCGCACTGTCCACATGTTTCATATCTATTCCCGGAACATCAGGCATTATCGGATTTGCTCCGACTGCAATAACCAGGACATCCGGGGAAATTTTTTCTACAAATTCAGGAGTAACATCTGTGTTTAATTCCAGTTTTACATTATTTGCATCAAGTTCATATTTAAACCAGTCAAGAGCAAGAGCAACATCTTCCTTGAATTTGGGACGGCTTCCAGGATACATCATGCCGCCGATAAAAGGTTTTCTTTCATAAACGGTAACATCGTGGCCTCTCTTTGATGCTGTTATTGCACATCTCAGACCTGCAGGACCGGCGCCTACAACCATGACTTTCTTCCTGCGAGCCGGGATTGAAAGATCCTGGGAAGCTTCTTTTAAAACATAGGGATTCATGCTGCACCACAGGGGTCCGAATCTCCATAACTGGTGATGACAGACATTGCATCTTATACACTGAACCACCGGTCTTCCGGCTCTTGCATTATTTACCCAGTGAGGATCAGCAATAAGTCCTCTCCCCATGGCAACTATATCACATAATCCCTCAGCAATAGCCTCATCAGCTTCCTGCGGAACAGTAATTGCTCCGTTTGCAAGAACAGGAATCTCAGGACATACTTCTTTTACTGCCTTTGAAAGAGGCATCAATGTATTTCTCGGAACATAAAGCGGCGGAACAGCAGGATATTCACTGTTTACAAGTACGGTAGTCGAAGAAGCGCTTGCCACATCAAGAAAATCCACACCTGCATCAGCCATATATCTTCCAATTTTTTTGCCCAGCTCCACATCAATACCGCCTGGCAGCCATTCATATGCGCTGAATTTATATCCGACCGCCATATCCGGGCATTTCTGCCTTATTCCTTTATATATTTCCAGCGGAAACCTCATCCTGTTTTCAAAAGAACCACCGAATTTGTCAGTTCTTTTATTAAGCGCAGGAGATACCATTGCTCCTATAAGATAATCATATCCTCCATGAATTTCCACACCGTCATATCCTGCCTGTCCGGCTCTTACTGCACCATTTATAAAGTATTCAATTATGGTTTCAATTTCATCAGTTGTAAGTTCGACCGGTTTTTTATTATAGTTCAGGCTATATATTGATGAAGGACCCTGAATTCCGCCAAATTTCGCCCCGAAAAGCGACAATTGTATAAATATCTTTGAATCATATTTGTGAATTCTCTCAACAAGCTGAGCATGACTGGAAATCAGCCTGTCTTCATAAATACCTATGAGAGGAGCAGGTCCTGTTGCAATTTTGTCATGTACCCTGGTAAATGAAGTAATTATCAGCCCGGTTCCGCCTATCGCTCTTTCTTCAAAATATCTTATTGTTCTTTTTGGCCAGCTGTCATCTGGTGAATGAACACTTACTCCCATTGGAGCAAGAGCAACCCTGTTAGGTATCTCGATTTTTCCAATCCTTATAGGACTTAGTAATTTTTCCAGAACCATTACTCTCTCCTTTTTAATTAATTTTCATTCTTCTTAAAATTTCATCCGAAAAATCTGATAATAAAAAATCTGATAATAGTATTATATTTATTGATCTGTTATCTTTATTTTCCGATATAGAATATTATATATGATATTATATATGCCTGCATATCATATGAATTACTGCCCAGATTATTCTTGCTATTTATTTCTATTATGTTTAATTTATCCTCTCTTACGGATAAACACCTCTTAGCTTCATCGCACATGCAACCTTGTTTACTGCAAGAGCCATGGCAGCTTTTCTCATATCAAGCTTTTTATCAACAGAGAAATTATATGTTTCATAAAAAGCCTTCTCCATGATATCTCTTAGCTGAAGGTTTACTTTTCTTTTGCTCCAGAAATATGCAAGATTCCCCTGCACCCATTCAAAGTAAGATACCGTTACTCCTCCGGAGTTGCATAGTATGTCGGGCACTAAAAATATGCCTTTGTCTTTAAGTATGGGATCTGCCTGTGGTGTAACAGGCGCATTTGCTCCCTCTGCAAGAATTTTTGCATTTATATAAGCGGCATTTTCTTCTGTTATCTGGTTTTCAAGAGCAGCGGGAAAGAGCACATCACATTTTATCTTAAAGAGTTCAGAAGGCTCCATTTCCTCTGCCCGGCTAAAACCGGTAATTGTCTTGTTTTTCTTTATGTGTTCATCAAGCTTGTAAGGATCTATTCCCTTGTCATTTCTTATTGCTCCCGTAACATCGGATACAGCAATTATCTTAAATCCAAGATCATAAAGTATCTTCGCCGCATTACTTCCGACATTTCCAAAACCCTGGATTACCGTAGTTAAGCTGGAGGAATCTATTTTTAAAACCTTAAGGGCTGCAAGTATCGTATATACCGCACCTCTGCTTGTAGCTTCTTCTCTTCCCTGGCTTCCTCCCAGTTCTATGGGCTTGCCTGTTACAGCTCCCGGTACTACATAGCCTTTTGCCATTGAGTAAGTGTCCATTATCCATGCCATCACCTTTGCATTTGTGCCAACATCAGGTGCAGGTATATCTTTCTCGGGACCGATAAGAGGGATAAGCTCATATATATATCTTCTTGTAAGATTTTCAAGCTCTCTCTCAGAGAGCATGGTCGGATTTACTACAACTCCGCCCTTTGCCCCGCCGAACGGTATTCCAACAAGCGAGCATTTCCATGTCATCAGCATGGCAAGAGCTTTCATCTCATCTAAAGTCACATCCTGGTGATAACGTATCCCTCCCTTTGCAGGGCCTCTGTTTGTATTGTGCTGAACACGGTATCCCTTGAATATATCTATGTCGCCGTTGTCCATTTTTACAGGAACAGATATTTCAACTATCTTCCTTGGTTCTTTTAAATATTTGATAATGCCCGGCTTCAAATTAAGCACTGTCATGGTATCGTCCAGACGCTTTAGCGTCATTTCCCAGACATTTTCTTTTGACATCAATATCTCCTTCAATAATGTTTAATCGTCTTTGGTTAAAAAGCTTATATTATATTGCGCTTTTTTCTGACCTTTCCGTTCTTGCCCTTATTGTGTCTTCGACAGGAAGAACAAATATTTTGCCCGAGCCTATTTTGTCTGTCTTGGCCAGGCGGACTATTTTATTTATAACATCATCTGCTATTTCCTCATCAACTACTATCTCGAGCTTTATCTTTGGCAGAAACTTTACTTCTCTGTTTGCTTTTCCACCGTTACCGCAACTCCTACGGTGTCCAAAACCCTGCACTTCAGATATAGTCATGCCTTCCACACCTTCCTCAAAGAGAGCCTCTTTAACTTCATCAAGTTTGGAGGGCTGTATGAAACATTCGATTTTACTTAGCATAATCTTTACCTCCTTTCAATATCTCCGGTTTATTTCAGTATAAGTATCTTTATAAAGTATTTCCAGTCAACATAATTAAACTGATATATCCGATAATTGGCAAAAAGAAATATATTATAAATTATCTGTCTATTCATGCTTCTGCACCTTTTACTATTTTCTCCTACATGCTCCATCACTTTTCCGGAACCGGCTTTTGGAAGAATTTTCCCTGTGTCACAGCAACTTCCCCGGGATATAAGGGATTTGTCATAATTATTTTAACTATTTAAGCTTTTCTTATAGCTTAAAGATAGTGCAAATTATTATTGTCTTAATAATGAGCTATATGAAATTTTTTGGAATGCCTAATAATCTTAAGCTATTAACTGTCTTTTCAATATGCCTGTCACTATTATGTAATGAAAAAACAAAATGACCAGGCAATAATATTTCGATATTTAAATCTTTAATTCTATTTATATATTCTCTGTAGTCAGACAAGCTGGAACCTTCACAGTTTAAAAGTCCTATCGCTCCGTCAAAGAATACAACATCACCGGTAAATAATGTTTTGCCTTCCGGTAATTCAACATAATAACATATCGAACCCTTGCTGTGGCCAGGGACAACTATGGATCTAAAAGTAAATTTGCCCACTTTGATTAAATCATTATGCTTTAATAGTTTAGATGCTTTACACGGTTTAAAAACATAATCGGGTGAATATAATCCGCTTCTTTTTGCAACATCAAGTTGTATTTTCTTTTCATCATAGCTATTTAATAAATCCGCTTCAATCTCACTTATGCAAACTGCCGCTCCCAAATTTTTTTGTAACTCAGCAGCTCCTGAAGAATGATCGGCATGGGAATGCGTAAGAAATATATGGGAAATTTTATCAGGATTTAAGCCATCTTTTTTTATATTATCAATAATTTTATGGGTATCAATACCGGCTCCTGTGTCAACAAGAACACTTTCGCTGCCGCAATCGACTAAATATATGCTTGAATCAAACTCGTGGCTTAATCCAAAAGGACCACCGCCTACCAAATATAAATTCTCAGTCAGTTTCATAATTAACTCCTCAAAAAATATTAAAATAATTTTTAACTTTTATATAATTCTTCCTATATTCTCACCTGATTCAATAGCTTCTTTAATTCTGCCGGGGCTTACACAATCCCCTATTATATAAAATTCTTCAGCCTTCATAGTAAACATATTTATTAATTCATTATTCGGTTCCTGATTTACAGCTAGCGCAACAACATCGGCTTCTATACCATCCTGTCTTCCTCCTTCTGAAAGTCCCATCTGGGTATCGTATGGAACAAGTATCTCTACACCTTCATCTGTTATGGCATTTAGTTTTACATTGGTTAATATTTTTATATTTTTGGCTTTTATAAGATCATTAAGCCTGAGTTTTATTTCAGTAATTTTATTTTCATATAATATTTCATCCAGAATTTCTACAATGGTAACTTCAAATCCATTATCAGCAAGATAGCAAGCGGTTTCACAACCTACTTCTCCACCACCGATTACCACAGCCTTTTTGCCTTTATATTTTTCTATATTGCTTAATATGTTTATTGCAAAATCAACACTGTCTTTTCCAATGCCCGGCACATCAGGTATTATTGGTTCTGCACCAATACCAATTACGACTACATCGGGATTATTCTCCTCAATAAATTCCGGGGTCACTTCGGTACTTAATCTCAGATCAATGCTGCTATTTTTAATCTCCATTTCAAACCATTTTAAAACCCTTAGCATATCCTCTTTAAATTTCGGGCGACTACCGGGATACATCATGCCGCCAATATAAGGTTTCTTTTCAAATATTGTTACCTTGTGTCCTCGTCTAGAAGCAGTCAATGCGCACCTCATGCCTGCCGGACCGGCGCCAATGATCATTACATTCTTTTTAACAGAAGGAATTGATGGCTGAACGGCAGCCTCTTTTAGAACAAATGGATTCACGGAACAACATAGTGGCTGGCCAAGCCACAGTTGATGATGGCATACATTACATCTTATGCAGGGAGTAATTGTTTCGGATTTTCCTGTCTTTGCTTTTATTGCCCAATAAGGATCGGCTATTAAAGCTCTCCCAATTGCCACCAAATCACACTTGCCTTTTGCAATTATGCTGTTTGCTTCCTCAGGAATATTGATCGCTCCATTTGCTATAACAGGTATTTCCGGGCAAACTTTTTTTATTTCCTCTGCAAGAGGAACAAGGGTATTTCTATTTACATACATAGGTGGGACACATGAATATTCGCTGGTTTTGAGTGTTGTGGTCGACGATGAACTGGCAACATCCAGAAAAGATATTCCTAATTTAGCCATGTGTTTTGCAATTTTTTTAGCAAGATCAATATCAACACCACCTGGAAGCCATTCATAAGCACTGAATTTAAAACCTACAGGATAATCAGGGTACATATTAAGTATTCCTTTTATAATATCCGATGGAAACTTCATCCTGCCTTCAAATGAACCGCCATATTTATCTTCCCTTTTATTTAATGCGGGAGATATCATTGCGCCTATAAGATAACTATATCCGCCGTGCACTTCAATTCCATCATAACCGGCTTGTTTGCCTCTGATAGCGGCTTTTATAAAAGCTTCCACTAAACAGTCCAGTTCAACAGTTGTTAGCTCTCTTGGTTTTACATTATAGTTTAAACTGTAAATTGCTGAAGGTCCTTCAAGTCCGCCAAATTTACAGCCATGCAGTGCAATTTGAAGAAATATCTTTGTATCATATTTATGGATTCTCTCAACAAGTTCGGCATGCGAAGATATCAATTTATCATCATATATTCCTGTCAAAGGGGCCGGCCCTGTAGCCAATTTGTCGTGAACACGAGTGAATGATGTTAATATCATTCCTGTTCCCCCCGCTGCTCTTTCTTCAAAATATCTGATTGTTCTTTTTGGCCAGCTGTCATCAGGACTGTAGACACTTACTGCCATAGGAGCAAGAGCAATTCTGTTTGCGATTTCCACATTACCTAATTTAATAGGACTAAACAATTTTTTTAACTCCATTATTATCACCGTTTAGAAATATGGTTTACAAAAATTTGTAATATTGAATATGGGTAATGACTTGATTCCGGTTTTAAATATAATTAACCTAGAGATTTTCTCCCGGTATAGGCAAATACCATAAGTAATATTAGAAATCCTTGAAAAATCATTTTGACTCCTTCTCCCAACCCCAGCATGTTCAAGAGACTGGACAACAAGGTAATGATTATGGTTCCAATAATTGTTCCCAATATAGAACCTTTACCTCCAGCAAAAGTAGTCCCTCCTATTATTACTGCCGTTAAAGAGTCAAGAGGATATGAAATTCCCCCACCTAATGTCGGGGTACGAAGATATCCTGCCCAAATTATTGCAGCTATAGCTGTAAGTATTCCGCTTATAATATAAACATAAAAAACAATTCTTCCCGGATATAATCCTGCAATATATGCAGCCTGCGGGTTAGCTCCTACCGCAAATATATATCTGCCGAACATAGTTCTTTTTAAAATAAAAATAATGATTAATGCAATTGCAATCCAAATAATTATAGAAACCGGTAAAAAACCAAATACTTTGCCGTGACCTAAATAGCTTATAAATTCAGGAGTTGATCCTCGTGCAAACCCTCTTGTATAAATAAAAGTAATACCTGTTAAAAGACTCATTACTCCCAAAGAACCGACCATCGGGGATATCTTAAATCTTACAACCAGTAATCCGTTTATAACTCCTATTAGTGCGCCGACTGCCAAAGCGGCAATTATTGATATAAAAGTGTATTTTGAATCACCCATGCTTATTGCAGAAATAAGCACCATTATCAATGTTGCGGATGCGCCAACAGAAAAATCCAAACCTCTTGTAATGATTAAAAGTGCTTGTCCAATACTTATAATACCTATAATTGATGCTATCTTTAGAATAAATAAAAGGTGATTTAATTCTAAAAGTTTTGGTGAAAATATCCCGGCAAATATTAATAATATTATAAGAGAGATATATACTCCGCCTTTTTGGAATATCTTTGTTAAAAATTTAATAAAATTAAATCTGCTATTTTTTTTTGAAATTAAACCATCAGTATCATTCATTCTTATAATTATCCTATCTTTTTTTAAATGAATTTAATATCATGGCAATGATTAACAAAGCTCCTCTGAAAATATACTGGTAGAAAGGATCGATGCCGCTTATATTTAATGCATTACTTATCATTCCGACAATCGCTGCTCCGCCTAATGCTCCTATGATAAAACCTTCACCTCCGGCAAAAGACATGCCTCCGATTATTGCAGCAGTAAGAGATTCAAGTGTATAGGGATCACCGATTAAAGGCGCCCCTGAGCCAATTCGACTGGCAAGTAAAAGACCAGCAAAACATGCAAAAAAAGAAGAAGTCATATATGTTAAAATTCGAATTTTCTTTACATTAACTCCGGCCATCCTGGCGTATTGTTCACTTTTACCTAATGCATATGCATGCAGACCAAATACGCTTCTGCTCATAATAAATGAAAAAATGATGTATGCAATAATAGTTATAAAAATTGGGACCGATAGAATATTAAATCTATAAATTAAAACTTTCGAAAGAGCCCTGGGTACCGCCCCTCCCGGTGCTGTTCTATACCACAATATAATGCCTTGAACAATATATGACATGCTTAAGGTTACAATCAATGGGGGCAAACTTGTCTCATTGCAAATCATCCCATTAATAAATCCTATTAATAATGCTGCTAAAAATGCAATCAGCAAACCAATAAGAATGCCTGTAGCATTATTTCCCATTAAATTAGCTGCTATGACAGTTGTTAAAGAGATTACTGAACCGACAGATAAGTCAATACCGCCCCCGATAAGAACAACTGTCTGGCCTAAAGCAACTAATGACAGAGGAGCAATTTGGATTAATAAATTTGAAATATTTGTTGAAGATCTGTAAAGAGGGAAGAGAATATAAAAAACAATAAATATTATTAACAAGAATAAATATGTAAAAAAAACTGAATTATATCTGCTAAACTTACTAAAATTTAACTTAGATATATGAGTAAGATTCCTCATATAAAAATATCCTTTACATAAATGACATTAATACAATTTTTTTAAGTAAATGGCTACAATAATTTGTAGCCATTTACTTTTATAATAATCTTTAAGTTATTTATTCAAATAGTTCTTTCAACTTTTCAACTGGTAGATATGTAGGTACCCTAATTTTGTCTGGAAGACCAGGTAAAATAAGGTCATCAAGATCGTCTACCGTGAAAATAGGCACAGGGAGCATAACTTCTTTTTCAACTTCTTCTCCCTGAAGAGCAGCCATACCTATATGAAGAGCATCTATGCTCATTGTGGAAGGCTTGCTGACTACAACTGCCTCGAAGCCTTCTTCATCTTTTATCTCCTGCCATAATTTCATTTCTCCATTTTCTCCATGCCAGGGTATGGGAACATAAGGAAGATTATTATCTTTATAAACTTCTACAACTGCTCTGGGCTCTGAAAAAGTCCAAACAGCGGCAATATCAGGATGTGCCGCCAATAAATCCTGCATAACTATTTTTGTTTTACTGAAATCCCACTCTCCATATACTTCCGGAAGGGTTGTGATGTCAGGATATTTGCTGAAAACTGACATCGCACCTTCATAGGTATCTACTTGTGCTCCGGAACCTGCAATACCGTTTATCATTGCAACTTTCCCCGCACCATCAATAGACTCTGCTATAAATTCTGCTGATTTAACTCCCCATTCATAATCACTTATGTTGATGAAAGAGGTGTATTTCTCTCCGGCATATGCTGAACCAAATACAATAACTTTAATCCCTTTGTCGATAGCATCATCTATGCTCGCAACAAGATTATCCGGCGTTATTGGTGTAATAAAGATAATATCGCAGCCCTTGGCAACCAAATCTTCAAAATTGCTTAAATTTTTTGCCATATCGCCATCAGAGCTTGTATAGTAAACTTCCTCTATTTGGTCTCCATACTCTTGCTGAATAGCATATTTAAATTCCTCAGCTAACTGCAGCGACCATGCATTTCCCAACCAATAGATGTCATATCCTATAACAAACTTATCCTTGGCGCCTGTATCAGCAGCAGTTTTACATGAAGCCATCCCAACTAAAAAAACAGCTACTATGAACAAGATGAGAATAATTTTTATTTTTTTCATTAATACTCCTTTTTCGTTGTTAATTAGGTTGTTAAAACTCCGCTCAACCTTAAAAATATAAAAATATTTTTATTTCACCTCCCAATATTATCTTTGCATTCATCATTTTTTATATAAATAATCATTTTCCACTTGCAGCTAACATAATCTTTTCTTCAGTTGCTTCCTGGCTGCTAAAAATTTTTGAAATACTTCCTTCATACATTACTAAAACTCTATCACACAAACCCAGCAATTCAATCATGTCGCTGAGAACTACAACAATAGCCATTCCTTCATTTGCCAAATTTCTTAAAGTATTATATATATCTTGTTTTGTTCCCACATCAATACCCTGCGTCGGTTCATCAAGCAAAAATATTTCCGGCTTATGTATAAGCCATCTTGCAAGAACTGTTTTTTGCTGATTCCCGCCACTTAAAAATCTTGATTCCTGTTCTCGATTAAATAAAGCAATATTAAACTCTTTAATTTTTTTATCAATTATTTTATTTTCTAAAATAGTGTTTATTGAAAAAAATTTTCTATAGTCTTTTAATGTGGCAATTGAAATATTTTCTTTAACGCTTCTACACATAAAAAGCATCTCATTGCTCCGGTCGCTAGAAATATAATAGACACCTTTTTTTATTGAATTTGAGGGTTTTATATTATTTAATGGCTTGTTTTTAAAAGATATGCTTCCTGAGCTAACTTTTAAAATACCAAAAATAGTATTTAGTAAAGAAGATTGGCCCATACCGACCAATCCTCCAATTCCCAGTATTTCCCCTTTATTAATGTCAAAATTTATGTCATTTAAATGACCTTTTACATTAACCTCGGTTAAGCTCATTATTTGTTCTGTATGCTTATTTCCTTTTTTTTGAGGAAATACATTAGAAAGCTGACGGCCAACCATTTTATTGATTACTTCATCTTTTGTTATATTTTCTACTGATACAGTATCAATAAGATTTCCGTCTTTAAGAATTGTTATGCTGTCTGCAATTTCAAATATTTCATCAATCTTGTGAGATACATATATTATTGTAATATTTTTCTTCTTTAGATTTTTAATTATGTTTAATAAATTTTTTACTTCACTCTTTGACAGTGTTGAAGAAGGTTCGTCCATAATTATTAAATCTGCATTTGCAGACAAAACTCTGGCAATTGCGACAAATTGCCTTTGATCTATGGTAAGATCGCTAACTATGGCATCCAAATCCAGTTTTATTTCAATATCATCAAGAATTTTTTTACAAAGATCTCTTGATTTTTTTAGGTTTATAAAGCCAAATTTTGTAAATTCTCTGCCTAATAAAACATTTTGCATAACACTCAAATTCTCCATTAGACCAAGGTCCTGGGGAATCATAAATATCTTGGCCTCTTTTACGGCAATAGGGTTACCTTTTGGCAATAATTTTCCTTTAAAACTTACAGAGCCTGTATCGTTTTTATAAACTCCGCAAATAATCTTATTTAATGTAGATTTTCCGGCGCCATTTTCGCCCACTAATCCACGAACTTCTCCCTTGTTTAATGACATTGTTATATTCTTTAAAACAGTTACGCCTGAAAAACTTTTTGAGATATTTTTAAGTTCTAATATTGCTTGATTTTCCACTTTTAAATAATATAGAGAATTTTAAATTTTTATGTGATATTTAATAATCTGTTTGATTAGCCTTTATTAATAATGTTTTAATAATCATTTGTCTTGGGATTTTAACTGATTATTTCATTATGTTTAAAAATTCATAAAAGTAAACTGTTAATTTAAAATTAATTTTTTTAAAATGTGCATGCGCTATTAATTATAAACACATTTTAATTATAAAATTTATATCATTATAATTAAATTAAGGTTTATTTTCTTGTTTATTGTTTAAAAAACAAGAAAAATAGTTTCATATTGTGAAATATGGGTTCATAATATAATGGTTATTATAAACTTTTACCATTTTTCTGTCTATCTTTTAAAAGAAATAAATTAGAATATAAAACAATTTTTTAATAATTGTATTAACTAATTAATGATTAAATACTGGTGAGCAAAACCTTAAAAAAAATAAACACAGCAATTATTGGCAAGCTTTGCTGTCTTATAAAAATTAATTAGCTTTTACAAACCTTGAAGACAATAGAAAGATACGCTTTTACTGAATCAGTAAGTTCTTTTATGCTTACGAATTCATCTTCGGAGTGAGCTTTGCTCATGCTCCCGGGCCCTAATATGAGTGTCGGAAAACCCTTGTTTAAAATAGTAGCTCCGTCTGTCCAGCCCTGCATTCCGGCGACCCGAGCCTTAAGGCCTGCATCCATCATTGCAGTTTTAACGATATCAACATAATCATGGCTTTCAGGCAAAAACAACGGACCGAAATACCCGTCTCCTGGTAGTGTTGCCCTTACCTCATATCTAAGTTCCGGATTTGTATTGCAGGCCTCTTTAATATAAGGTTCTATTTCAGAAATAAGATCTATGTTTTTCTCAGAATCTATCCATCTTCTGTCAATTGCCAGGGTACATTTGTCGGCTACAATATTAACTTTCTTGCCACCCTTTATTATTCCGTAATTTATTGTTGGATTTCCCACTCCATCCTGATATCGTGTATTGAGAACGGGGATATATTTATTATTTAATTTGGTTATAAAAAATGCCATTGCTCCTATTGCATTTGCTCCTTTTTCAGGCATGCTTCCATGGGCAGCCTTGCCTGTTATGGATATGTCCATAAGGAAACATCCTTTGTGGGAATTCACTATATTCAGATCTGTTGGCTCGCCTACAATAAAATAATCTGATTTAAAGCCTTTGTTCATTAAAAACCTTGTTCCGGTTCCGCCTGATTCTTCCCCGATAACTCCGGTAAAAAATAAATCGCCGTCAAGGCAAACATTCTCCCTTTTTAAAATAAACATGGAATAAATCATTGCTGCAACAGCGCCTTTCATATCTGCAGCGCCAAGTCCAAAGACTTTTCCGTCTCTAATTTCAGGTTCATAACTTTTCATCTTGTCGTTTGGAGGAACTGTGTCAAGATGACCGTTGAGTGTCAGGCTTTTGCCGGCATTGTTATTCTCTTTACCGGGAATTTTTGCAATGACATTGTTTCTTCCCGGCTCAACTTCTTGTAAATAAGCATGAATTCCCTCTTCTTTTATAATATTCAGGACACATTTACTTATTTCATTTTCCTGTTCCGGACAATTTATATGACCGGGAACAGAAATCAGTTTTTTTAAAATACTGACAACTTCCTTTTCGTCAATTTTCTTTATAAGTTTTTCAATATCGATATTTTTCATTTTTTAAAACACTTCTTTCTCCAATGCATTAAATCAAATTTCGCAGCAGAAAAGAATCATACAAGTTCTGCCAACGCTTTATCTATATATACATCGATATTTTTTGTTTTCATAAATGTACCGAGTGCAGCTACGACAGCAGCAAGATTTCTGTTCAGGCATTGTTTTGTGCTCATGTGCCCTATTCTGAAAACCAAAGGTTTCATATCTTTTTCCAGAGAACCGCCTATCTGTATCCGGAATTTATCTTTAAGAAATTCAATAAATTCCGGTGCCTGGAATTTACCCAGAGTAGACACGGCAGTAAGGCCATGAGCATTATGTCCTTCTGGAACAAAAAGACCCAGACCCAGCGCTTTTATAGCTTTGATCAGTCTTGAAGAAACATCCTTATACATGGCAATCCTGCTTGCAATTCCTTCGCTTTCAATCATTTCAAGGCTTTTTGCCAAAGCCTGGATTACATTGGTTGGAAGCGTGGATGGATAAGGATGCCAGTCATTCCATTTGTCATAATAGTCAACCCAGACTCTCAGATCAGGATACCAGCTTCTTGAAGGAGGAAGGTCATTCAGGTTTTTTATAAGTTCATAATTTACAGTAAGCATTCCGAGACCGGAAGGACATGAAAAACCTTTTTGCGATGCTGAAGCAATACCATCTATCTGCCACTCATCAACTTTGATTTCTTCAATTCCAGAGCTTGCTATTGCATCAACAAAAACAAGACAGCCATATTTTTTTGCAATTTTTGCAACTTCTTTTACAGGATTCAAGATTCCCACACTTGTTTCAACATGAACCATCCACAAAAGATCATATTTCTTTGATTTCAGCTGTTCTTCTATCTCCGCAAGATCATAGGCTTTGCCTTTTTCATAAGAAATTTTATCTGTATGTGAGCCATATCTGCCAGCTATTGTATTTAATCTGTCTCCAAAAGAACCGTTGGATAGCACAAGGCAGTTTCTGGAATTGCAGAAAGTCGCTCCTATCGCTTCAAGTCCGGTTGTTCCTGAGCCAGGCATTAAAAAAGACCATGATTTTTTCGAACCAAGAATTCTTGATAGTCTTGAAGCAGTTTCAAGATAAAGATCTCTGAATTCTTTTCCGTAATGGGCGACCGTCTGCCCGTTAAAGGCTTCAATAATTTCATCCGGGGATTCCACAGGTCCCGGTATCATCAGTAAATATTTCATCGTTCCTCCTGTAAATTAAAAACTAAAATTATATAATTATATTCCTTTTCAAACTTCTCGCCACTTGCAGTCTTTTCTTTTTTTCAAATCGGTTACGATTACTGTCTATTGCAATATTGGGGTAAGCACTCACAGGCAGAGCAGGGACAAAAAACATCGTCTGCAAAACCAACATTTCGGAGAATTGGCCTTAAAGAAGGTAATCTCCCTTTATGCCGTCTTTTAATCACCTCTGACCAGTAGCCAAACTCCCGGTTTAATGTTCTTGAACAGCTTTCAAAATTGATTACATTATTGAAAATTTTCTCGCTGTTTCTTTATTATCCAAATAAATAATTTATTGGGTTGTTTATAATTATATCTTGTCTTTTTGGATATTAGTTTTATTATTTACTTTTTAGCAAATATAAAATAGAATTTTAAACGGTAAAAAGTTTTATAATATGAAATATAAGTTCATATTATGAATATGATAAGCTTTTTTGATTTCATTGTCCAGTTTTGAAAACAAATTATAAAAAATATTCAATAGAAATTTAGGAGAAATAATGATAGTAGGCAACAGGCATAATACTGATTCGCTTATTTTCAAATTTATCGATGAAAGAATAAAAAAGGTGCTCAGTTTTGCAGAAAAAAATGATTTTAAAGCACTGGAAGACAACATTTATGAGATAAATGGAAAAAATCTTTTCTATATTCTTAGTTCATACAAAACATCTGAAAAAATCTCTGAAAAATATGCTGAAATTCATAAAAAATATATCGACGTACAGATATTATTATACGGGAAAGAAAAATTCGGCTATTGTGATATATCGTCAGTAAAAAAAGTATATAAGGAATATGATGAAAACAAAGATATAGAGCTTTATTCGGCAGTTGAAGATGAAGATTTTTTTGTTTTGAAACCTAATATGTTTGCGGTATTCTTTCCCGAGGATATACACAGGCCCGGTCTGAGTGCCGGTATTCCAAGAAACGTAAGAAAAGTAATATTCAAACTGGCTGTCTGATTTTAGGATAAGTTTTGATTAAGCGGTATAGCCCATTTTTCCGGAGATAAGTTTGCTGTTTTCCAGAATAAGATCCTTATATTTTTTCAACTGTTTGTCAAGATTTTCTATATTGAAAATGAAAGTCACGCTTATTGATGCAAAAACCTTGTTTGAGCTGTCAAGTATTGGCGCAGCAATACAGCCTACATTTTCCTGATACTCTTCCCTGTCCATTGCATATCCCTGTTTCTTTATCAGTTCAAGCTCAGAGATAAATTGTTCCCTGTTTGTGATTGTGTGCTCTGTAAATTTACGTAAATTTATAGAGGCAAGAATTTTTTCCAGAAAATCTTCGGACTGAAAGGCAAGAATGACTTTGCCTACTCCGGTACAGTGCCATTGCGTAGCTTTGCCTATCTGGGAGTGCAGTCTGATTGGATTAAGGCTTTCTCTTTTATCAACATAAACTACTTCATCGCCCACAAGCTGGGCAAGATGGATGGTTTCTTTTGTAACTGAATTAATTTTGTCAATGTAAGGTGCTGCAATTTCTATAATTTTGAAATCCTGTATTATATGATTTGCAATTTCTATGAATTTAATACCGAGCTTATATCTTTTTGTTTCATTGTTTTTATCTATATAGCCATGCTTGCCGAGCTGTGCAAGAATCCTGTAAGCAGTGCTTTTATTTATATCAAGAGCTTCGGACAGCTCTTTCAGGCTCATTTCAGAATTGACTTTTAAAAACTCAATAATGCTGAATATTTTATTAAGTAGCTTCATCTGATTATCAACCTTATAAAAATCCTGTATAATAGAGAAAGATAATATACAATATTTCATATTATAAAATCTAATTTTAGATTATGCAATCATTAGTCGTATAGGCATGACTTCTATATCAAAAATACTAAAAATTAGTTTAGTAAATAAAAAAATAAAATAAAGATTGCAAGGCGTATGAAAAGATCTTTGCGCTTACCGGCTTCTAATATCCGACCTGATATCTGATAGCCTGCAACAAATATAAACTTAAAGCAACAGTTCACTTTTAAATCATAAATTTAAAAAAACAGTTCACTTTTAAAATGCAGATGACAACAAATATGAATTTATTGAAAAATTAAAAAATATTTTATAGAATTAGATACTTGTACTTTTATTCTTTTTTACTTTTAAAAATGATTTTTATGAATAGAATATCCACAGGAGAGGACTAAAAAATGGAATTGGCAGAAAGACTTGGCAGACTTGGAAGTGAAAATGCTTTTACCGTTCTCGGAAAAGTTATGAAATTAAGGGAACAGGGAAAAAATATTGTAAGTTTCTGTATTGGTGAACCTGATTTCAATACACCTGAAAATATAAAAAATGCCGCCATTAATGCTATAAACAATAATATGACTCATTACAGCCCTTCGGGCGGTTTTCCGGATTTTAAGAGGATTATTGCTGATTATATTTCAAAAACAAGAGGAATAAATGTAAGCGAAGAAAATGTATGTGTCACATCGGGAGGAAAACCAATCATTTATTACACTATACATGCTTTGGTTAATCCGGGCGATGAAGCAATTTATCCTAATCCCGGATATCCGATATATGAATCAATTATAAATTTCGTTGGCGGAAAGCCTGTACCCCTTCCTCTTCTTGAATCAAGGGAATTCAGTTTTGATGTCGGAACGCTTGAAAATATTGTTACGGACAAAACAAAATTGATCATTATAAATACTCCCCAGAATCCTACGGGCGGACTGCTTTCCAAAGAAGATCTCAAAGCAATTGCAAAAATTGCAGTTGAACGCAATATATTTGTTCTTTCTGACGAGATTTACTCAAGAATTTTATATGAGGGAGAGTTTAACAGCATATCTTCCCTGCCGGGAATGCAGGAAAGAACAATAATTGTTGACGGTTTTTCGAAAACCTATGCCATGACCGGCTGGAGACTCGGGTTCGGCATTGCAGACAAAGAATTAATGCAACATATTACTAACCTTGAAAATAATTGCGAATCCTGCACTGTTACATTCAATCAGTATGCCGGCATGGAAGCACTGACAGGTCCCCAGAATGAAGTAGACAAAATGGTGCAGGAATTCAGGGAAAGAAGAGACTTAATTGTAGACCTTTTAAACGACATAAAAGGATTCAGATGCCTTAAACCAAAAGGAGCTTTCTATGCTTTCCCAAATGTAACACAAGCTTGTAAAAACCTTGGTTTCAAAGATGCGGAACAGCTTCAGGACTATCTTCTTTATAAAGGTGATGTTGCAGTTCTTGCAAGAACATCATTTGGCTTGAAAAATAAAGATGAGAAAGAAGAATATATAAGACTTTCGTATGCAACATCCAAAGAAAATATCATAGAAGGCCTGTCGAGAATAAAAAAAGCTGTCGAGAATAAAAAAAATATTTAATTTCAAGAGAAATGAAAAAATTTACAAGGCCAGGATCTCTTTATCTTGTCCTGACAGTTTCGATTGCAATCGCTCTTATTCTTGCTGTTTATTTTGGTGCCAATTTTATTTTAGTCAGCGTAGTTGCCCTTATATTAATCATAGTTTCAGCTATAACTTTCGGAATAAGAGCTTCGATTCCCGGGTTAATCGTTAGCTCTGCCTGCTTGCTGCATTATTTTTATCAATTTTCGGAATGCGCCAATTTTTCAGGAAAGATAATAATCCTTTTGAATTATTTTATTATTGCAATTTCATTGGGAATTGCCAGGGATTTTTTTCAGAAACAGAAAAAGAATATTCTTGATTATAAAAATAGAATTGAAAGTGATGCTGAAGTAGTTTATACACATAGAAAACTGCTTGAAAGCATCCTTGATAACATTCCTGCTGTTGTTTATGTAAGAGATGCTGATCTTAAATTCATAATGGTAAATAAAGCTTTCGAGAAATTGGTCCAAAAAAGTTCAGATTTTCTCATAGGTAAGACTGATTTTGATATTTTTCCTGAAAAAATAGCAAAAAATATGGCCAGGGATGACATTGAAGTTATGAATAATGATATGCCTAAGCTTGGAATTGAAGAAAATATTTTTCTACCGGATGGTAAAAGCATGTGGGTTGTTGCAAATAAAATGCCGTTTCATGATAAAAACGGGAAAGTCAAAGGGATAATAGGTATTTCCTACGACATCAGCAAAATGAAAAAAATGAGCTTGCAGCTTGAAACAATACTGAATGGTTTTCCATATAAAGCCTGGCTGAAAGATAAAAATGGAAGATATCTTGCTGTAAACGAAATTCTTGCGAGATCTGTAAATAAAAGCAGGAAAGAAATAACAGGAAAGACAGTCATGGATATTTATCCGGAAGAATATGCAAAAGAACATATGGCTAATGATCAGCAGACAGTAGATACAAGAAAAACAAAATATTTTCATGAAATGTTGCTTACTAATGGAGTGCCTACGCTACATGAAATCTATAGGGCTCCCGTTATCAATGGAGAAGAAGTAGTCGGTACAATCGGTTATGCAAAAGATATAAGCAAGATGCAGGAGGAATTAAAAGAATTAACAAGATTAAATAATCTTTTCAGCGCTGTAATTGATAATATCCCAATAATGCTTTTTGTCAAAGATGCCGATACCTTAAGATTCAAACTTATTAACAAAGTTGCTGAAGAGCTCATCGGACTGGACAAGAACAGTATCATTGGCAAAACTGATTATGACCTGTTTCCCAAGAAGCAGGCAGACTTTTTTATAAAAAAGGACAGAGAGGCATTAGATACCAACAGACAGCTGGTGATTGAGGAAGAAAATCTTACCTCAGGTAAAAAATCTGTGATAATCAGCACCAAGAAAGTCCCGCTGCTTGATGAAAACGGAAAACCTGTTTGCGTAATCGGAATTTCTGAAGATATTACAAGGCAAAAGGAAATGGAAAAGACTATCAAGGAACTTGCTTATTATGATGAAATTACCAAGCTTCCAAACAGACATTTATTTAAAGACAGATTTTATATCGCTTCAGAATGCTCGAAAAGAGATAAAAAGAAAATGATGATTTCAATGCTTGATTTCGACAAGTTCAAGCTTGTAAATGACAGATACGGACATGCCATGGGTGACAGATTTCTGAAAAGTTTTGCAGACAGAGTAAAAAAAATAATGAGAAAAACTGATACGTTTGCAAGGTATGGAGGAGATGAATTTATATTTATTATAAGCAGTTTTAACAATACCGATGATATGAAAATATTTGCCGACAAAATTTTAAAATCCTTTGATAGTCCTTTTACTGTTGAGGATATAGAATTATACATAAAAGGCAGTATGGGTATTTCCGTATTTCCCGATGATGCGGTTGAACAGGGTACTCTTTTAAAATATGCTGATTCCGCCATGTATGAAGCCAAGGAAAAGGGCGGTAATACATATGTATTTTATAAAGACAGTAATAAAAACAAGACAGGCAGATTATTTGATTAAATATTCAGAATCTGAAAATTTTCACCGGGTGCAGCATTGTTGAGGTTTTTATCACAGGAGAAATAAAGTTAACACTTTTGTTTAATCTGGCAACTGCAATAGCCTGCAGATACATTTCAGGCACTGCTTTTTCTTTGTTTCCTATTAATTTTTTAATATTTGTTAATTAATAATCAGGGGCAACCGCTCAAAAATATATAATTACCCGTATTTAGCCAGAAGCAGATTGTCTGGTACTATTATTATGATCTGTAATGTGAGCTTGCTTTTACAAAATCATGAGTCAGGTCAGTTGTCCATACGAAACTGCTTTGTCTTCCGGTATGCATAATTACTTTTATGTTTATATGCTTGTTTTTCATTGTAGGCAATGCCGGTTCCATATTTTCGGAAACTTCCATACCGTTTTTAAAAATTAGAAAATCATTAATGAATATCTCGACATCATTTATATTAAATTCAACATCTGTTGAGCCGATGGCAGAAGCAATTCTTCCCCAGTTGATTGTCTCCCCAAAGATTGATGCTTTTACCAGTATGGAATTTGCGATTTTCATTCCTATTTTTTTTGCCTCAGCTTTATCCCGACTGCTCCTGACCTCTATCTCTACAAATTTGGAAGCTCCTTCACCATCAAGAATTACTTTTTTTGCCATTTCTTCAAGAACAAAGAAAAGCGTGTGCCTGAAAACATCATATAGCTCTCTGTTATCCTTTGTTATTTCTATGCCGCTCTCACCATTATTCTGAATGAATACCATGTCGTTTGTGCTCTGACAGCCATCAATTGAAATGGAATTAAAGCTTTGGTCTACACCTTCGTGCAGCAGACCATCAAGGAGATTCTGATGAATTTTTACGTTTGTGGCAATAAAACATAAAATCGTGCCCATATTCGGGGCAACCATTATGGAGCCTTTGCCGATAGCTCCGACTATTATGTCTTTTTCCATATTAAAGAATTTTTCAGTATTTATTTTTACAGCTAATTCTTTCGGGTTTTTATCAATAGTAAGAATTGATCTGGCAGCTCTGTGTCCATCGCCGGAGCTGATTGTTTTTGACAGTTCTCTGATACCGCCAAGTATCTTTTCAAGCGGAAGCTGCTTTCCTATTAGTCCTGTTGAAGCAATAGCTACGTTTTTCTTTCCCAGCTTCAGATAACCGGCAGTTTCTTCGACTATTTTCTCAGCATTAATAATTCCCTGCTCGCCTGTGCACGCATTTGCTATCCCCGTATTTATGACAATTGCTTTTATATTGCGCGATCCGGAAAGTTGCCTCTTGTTTATAATAACAGGAGCAGCTGCAAATTTATTTGTTGTGAATACAGCTGATGTAACAGTATCCAAAGGAGTATATATCAGGCTCAGGTCATCTTTTCTGGACTTTCTTACTCCGCTGTGTACAGCCTGCACAAAAAATTCCGGAACATCTGTTATCGTCCCGTTTTCAATCTTTGAAAAATATTTCTCATATTCTTTTTCTTTATGCATGTATGTTCCCCAGACTTAAAGCAAATTCATAATATTCTTTTAAAACCAGCCTGATTTCTCTTGCTGCATCTGCAGTTCTGACATTTAAAAGCTTCTGATTCACTACTGCCATCATCCTTGCCAAGATTACTGTCAGCAATATTTATATGTTAGCCGCCAAGCTTTTTATGGCTGAATGTGTCAGTATCAGCCGGTTTTGAAAATAATAATTTTTACTTTAATTTCTTGATCTTAAATATAATTATTTACTGAAAGAAAAATAAAAATATTTAATATATTAAGACAAATCAATTATTTTTTTAATAAGATGTCTTTAATTTTATTATTTTTCAGCTGTTTTTATTTTATTCTTATTATAGAGAAGATTTAAATAAGATAATTAAAGTAAAACTAAAAAAATTGATTATTTATCATTATATTTTTAAATGCTTTCACTTTATTTACTGAACTTTTTCCTGAAATCCAATATAGCTTCATTGGATTCCAGAATATTGAATTCAAGTCTGTAATCAATTTTTTCCTGTGGCTCAATAAATCTTAATCTTCCTTTTTCTCTTTCAATCTTTCTGCCCTGCCCCATATTATTACAAGGCTCAAGCCCACAGACATATTCTCCCATCCCCATTTGTTTCCATTGAGTAAGATATGGCAGATTATCTTTATTAAACCTTATCCATAATCCAATCCCCTGTCCGCCCCTAAACCGGCTATTGATAAGTGCAATATTCGAATACCCTTCACCATCAGCCTGAATATCATGAAAATAGCATCGTTCAACAAACCCTTTTATCGGATTGGAAAATTTATTAAAAATACCTATTTCTTTTTTTGCCGTATCATCATTAGGAATAATAGAAGCTTTATCTTCTATTACCTCTGAATCTGCATCCAATACCGGATAACCTATATTGATGTGATATAAAATCATTAAAGGCGATTTGGCGTGTCCAATATTTTCCACTGTATCTTCTATCACAAGTTTTGGTTTGTTTATCCATGTATATATTTTTCTTTCCAGCTGCAATTTATCCCCAAAGACTTTTGCTTCTCTTATTTTGCCTCGGGCTTTTACAATATAAGTATCGTCTTTCCATTCTCCATCAACAATTACTTTCTCTGCGCTTATATTCGAAATTCTTCCATGCAGACCTAGCTCTTCTCCATTGTCAGTGTTTGCGGGACCCGTTGTAGTAAGACCACAAGTAGTCAGAAATCCCCCATAAAAAGTTCTTAACCACTCTGCTCCTCTGCTCTCATAATAAACAGAAGAAGTCTCCCTGACTGCAGACTTCCAGTTAAAGGGAATACCTTTATACGAAAAGCTCGATATGTCCATCCCTCTATCGGGCAGTATGGTTAAATTAACCCCCTCGGGATTTCTAATGTCAATCCCTCTTACTCCCCGACTTACACCATCAATATATTCATAATATTTAACTTCACTTAGCTGAGAAATATCTCCCGTTTTTTCACATATTTCTTTTCTGTTTGTCTCTTTGCCGAAGATTTGCATAATCTTCCTTTCTTGTTTTTCTAATTTATTTTTCTTTTATAAATATAAATATTCCGACTTTACTTAATCTGATTTTTTCTCAAAAATGCCAGCTTATGAAAATTTTCCCAATAAATAAATTCTTCAATAAAAATATCTGACAATCCTTGGGAATCAGTACAAATGAATACCAATTAAAATAAGCAGTAGGCATGTATTATGATATAACAACTTTGATATCAAGTTCTTCAATTTCTTTTTTTGACTCTTTGTCTAGTAAAGTATCGGTAACCCAGTAGCTGGCTTTGTCGAGCGAAGTTACAAATGCAAAACTTTCATGGTTGAATTTACTGCTGTCTGCAACTATTATGGTTTCTCTGGAACGCTCAATCATAGTATTGTTTATAACAGCTTCTTCAGCATGATAAGTAGTAAGTCCGATATCTTTGCATATTCCGTCAACTGATAAAATAGCTTTATCCGCTTTATATTTTCCAAGCTGTTCCTGGGCATCTTTGCCGAATGTAAAAGAATACTGTGCATTGATGTCTCCGCCCAGAAGTATCACTCTAAAAGTCGGATGGGCTTCCAGCTCAATCGCCACAGATATCGAGTTGGTCACAATATTTAAGTTTTTATGACGTTTCAGTTCTACGGCTGTGTAGTATGTGGTGGTACCGGAATTAATAAGGAGGGTTTCGCCATCTTTGATAAGATCTGCAGTTGCTGATGCAATAGCTTTTTTTAATTCCATATGTTCCTGCTTGCGACGTTGGAAATCAAGATTATAGAAATTCTTGACTGTCTGTATGGCTCCTCCCTGAGTCCTTTCAAGAAATCCGTCCCGCTCAAGAACATCAAGATCACTACGGATTGTTACAACTGTAGTATCAAGAAGCTTGCTTAATTCAGATACCCTTACCTGTCCGTCTCTTCTTAATATTTCCAGTATCTTTTTTCTTCTTTTATCAATTTTTAATCCGCTTCCGGATGACATAATTCTCCTTTTATTGATTAAAGTAGTCTATCATGCATAAAAAGAGCATTCAATAAAAATAAAACAGGTGCTTACTTATTCAGCCTTTCTCCTACCGCCCCGCCGGGATGAATCAGTGCAAACTGCTCATTGCAGTACCCTGTTTCTTCAATAAGCGCTACCTGAAGCGCATCAAATACTGCCGAGAGCGCTACAAAACTTGAAGTGCCCTGACTGTCATATTTATCGCTCTCACGTTTTATCTTCATTGGTATGACTATGTCTGATTCTGTTGCAATAACTGATTTGAGATTTTCGGTAACTGATATAGTTTTAACACCTTTTTCTTTACAGATTTTTATAATCGGAATCAGTTCTGCAGTTTTGCCGCCACGGGAAGCAAAAACCATAACATCTTCTTTCTGCACAAAACCCATCGCGCCGTGTACTGCTTCAGATGGTGAGATAAACCTTGCAGGACGCTCTATGCAGCACAATGAGTGAGCAAAATGCTGGCAGGCTATTCCGGAATGTCCGCATCCGCTCGTAGCTATGCGTGTGGATTTTGCCAGTATGTCGACAGCTTTTCCAAACGCAGATTTATCAATATTTTCTGATGTTATTTTGATAGCTTCTGATTCAATCTTAAAAGATTCTACCGCCCTTTTCCATGATTCAGGTTTCATTTGTTTCTGCCTTCCTTATAAAAATTCAAAATATTTATTTAATTAACTTTCCGTATAATAAAGACTTTACAGCTTCACCGCGATCTGCTTTTCCAAAAATTGCACTTCCCGCTACAAGAATATCAGCACCTGCAAGGGCTATGTCCACAGCATTTTCTTCGCTTACCCCGCCGTCCACACTTATAAGATAATGAAAGTTTGAAGTTTTCTTTATTGCTGCCATTTTTTTAATTCTTTCCAAAACCTTAGGAATAAATTTCTGGCCTCCAAATCCCGGCTGAATTCCCATGACAAGCAATATATCAATTATTTTGAGATATCTGTTTAAATTTTCAAGTGGTGTGTCAGGCGAAATTGCAAGCCCAAAACCTTTTTTATTGCTTTTACAAATATTATATACATTATCTATATCATCATCACCGGTTTCAATATGCATGGTTATAATATCTGCTCCTGCCTTTATAAATGATTCGGCAAAATAAGATGGTTTTTCAATCATAAGATGGGTATCAAAAATCATCTTGCTTTTACTACGGATGCCTTCAAGAATATTCGGGCCAAAAGATAAATTGGGTACAAAATGGCCGTCCATTACATCAATATGCAGATATTTAAGACCGGCTTTTTCTACTTCTTTTATCTCTTCAGCATACTTTCCTGAATCAGCTGCAAGAAGTGAAGGTGAAACAATCATTTTTAAATATTCCTTTGTAATTTTTGCAAAATAATATTAACTATTTTCTAAATAAAAAGCAATAGATAAATAAATAGAAAATATGGTTGACATTTTAGATATATAAAACTAAATTATATTTGAGATTCAACGATATTAAAGAGTAAATATATTTCAGGAGTAAAGCATGTATAAAGGATTAAAGCCCAGACCGCCTTTTTTTGAAATAGGGCCAAAAGCTTATTTGTACGGAGATCAGATAATAGAACTGGCAATAGCAGCTGACCGGGCATCGGAAAAATATGATGTCGATATAATATTCACCACACCTTATACAGAAATACACAGGGTTGCTGAAGCAACAAAAAATCTTTTTGTATTTGCTCCCCACATGGATCCCATTCCGATTGGACGGGGGCTTGCCGATATTCTGCCTGAATCAGTAAAGGCTGCCGGTGCTGTAGGGGTGATGCTTAATCACTGTGAAAAGCCACTGACTCTCTCTGCTCTGAGCAGAACAATAAAAAGAGCTGAGGAACTGGATTTGATTACAATTGTATGTGCTAACACTATTACGGAAGCTAAAGCAATAGCCTGCTTTTCACCAGACATAATAGTCGCTGAGCCTGATGAACTGATTGCAACAGGAAAAACAAGTGATATGAGCTATGTAAAAGCTTCTACCGAAGCCATAAAATCAGTAGACCCGGAAATCCTTGTGCTGCAAAGTGCCGGAATAAAAAATGGTGACGATGTCTATAATATGATTTTTTCCGGAGCAGAAGCCACCGGTACTTCAAGCGGTGTTGCAACCGCATCTGACCGTGTGGCAATGGTTTATGAAATGATTGGTGCAGTCAGAAGAGCGTGGGATGACAGGAATAAAAAATAATATAAAAATTTGAAGACTTAAAAAAAGATAAGCAATAATCTTACAAAGGAGCAATTATGAAAATGATTCATGAAAAATTTGAAGTACAGTCTGAAGGATTACATCCGACTTTTCACAATGTAACCGATCAGGTTAAAGAAATTGTTAAAAAAGCAAATATTAAAACAGGGATATGTACCATATATTCTCATCATACCACCTGTTCGGTAATTATTCAGGAATGCTCTCACGATAAAACATATTTCGGACTTGAATATCTGCAGCAGGATCTTTGCAACCTTATGGAAAAATTAATACCTACCTGTCGTGTTGAAAATCAGTACATGCATCCCGGACCGAAACATATCGAGTTTGGTGACAGTGTTGGTGAACCAGGCGGCTGGACAAGCTTAAACACTGACGGACATCTTCGTTCAAGTATTTTCGGACGTTCTGAAACTATTGTCATTGAAAATGGCAAACTGGATCTGGGTGAATTTGGCTATACATATTTTGTAGACTGGGATCAGGTAAGGGCAAGAAAACGTACGGTGCAAGTAGTGGTTATTGGTGAATAAATCTGATTTTTCTGAAAATACTTTCATTATTTGGAGAATACTATGACAAAAAAACTAGTTATCGATCCGGCAGAAAGAAGACGTCCTGACAAAATTACTTTTGAAGATATTCCTGTAAACAGATATCAGAAAACTGTTAAAGAAGAAAAAAACAATTTTTCAAAAAGTGATTTCTTGAGGATTTACAGAGATATGTTTATTATCCGGGAATTCGAGACCATGCTAAATGACATAAAAACAAAAGGACAATACGCAGGTATAAAATACGATTACCCGGGTCCGGCGCATCTTGGTATCGGTCAGGAAGCTTCATATGTCGGACAGGCATACGAGCTTGGAATAGATGATTATATTTTTGGTTCGCACAGAAGCCATGGAGAGATACTTGCAAAAGGTTTGTCTGTCATCCATAAATCAGATGATGACAGTCTTTTGAAGACTATGAAGGATTTTTTTGAAGGCAGCATATATAGAGTAGTTGAGAACAATACCTGTTCCCGGACAATAAAAGAAATTGCAAAAGAGTTTTTAATCTATGGGGTTCTTTCAGAAATATTTGGGAGAGTAACAGGTTTTAATAAAGGTCTTGGTGGTTCAATGCATGCTTTCTTTATCCCTTTCGGATCCTTCCCCAATAATGCAATTGTCGGAGGAAGCGCCGATATTTCCACAGGCGCTGCACTGTTCAAACTTGTAAACAACAAGAAAGGACTTGTAGTCTGTAATATAGGTGACGGAGCAATTGGGTGCGGGCCTGTTTATGAAAGCATGAACTTTGCCGCCATGGATCAGCTTAAAACTTTATGGGATAAAAACCACTCCGGCGGTTTGCCAATAATCTATAATATTTTTAATAACGGATATGGAATGGGTGGCCAGACAACCGGAGAAACAATGGCATTCGGTTTGGCATCCAGGCTTGGAGCCGGTGTTTCACCTTCCCAGATGCATGCTGAAACAGTTGACGGATATAATCCGCTGGCAGTAATAGATGCTTTCAGAAGAAAGAAAAAATTAATACAGGACAGAAAAGGCCCCGTACTATTAGAAGTGATAACTTATAGATTAAGCGGTCACAGTCCTTCTGATACTGATTCCTACAGAACTCGCGAAGAAAAAGAATTGTGGCGGAGTCAGGATTCAATTAAAACATTTAAAGCTCAATTAATTGAATCAGAAATAGCTTCAGAGGAAGAAATAAAAAAGATTGAATCCGCTTCTGAAAAAGACGTGGCGCACATAACCCGGCTTGCTGTAGATGAAGAAAAATCTCCAAGGATTAATATGGAAAAACATCCTGATTATATTTCAAAGTATATGTTTTCAGATAAGATTGTTAAAAATATGGATCCTGAAAGAAAACCTGAAGTTCTTATTCCCAAAGAAGAAAATCCAAGAATAGTCCAGATAAAAAATAAGGAAAGATATGCGTTTGATTCTTCAGGAAACTTATATCCAAGAAGCAAAGTCTATCAGCTTCGTGATGCTGTTTTTGAAGCTATGATTGATAAATTTTATGAAGATCCTACGCTTATTGCATATGGTGAAGATAATCGTGACTGGGCAGGTGCTTTTGCAGTATACCGAGGTCTAACCGAGTCTCTTCCTTATCACAGATTCTTTAATGCTCCCATCTCGGAAGGAGCTATTGTGGGAACAGGAGTAGGTTATGCAATGTGCGGAGGAAGAGCTGTGGTAGAGCTTATGTATGCAGACTTTCTGGGAAGAGCAGGAGATGAAGTATTTAACCAGATGAGCAAGTGGCATTCAATGAGCGCAGGAATTCTGAAGATTCCTCTGGTACTGCGCATGTCAGTAGGTTCAAAATATGGCGCTCAGCATTCTCAGGACTGGTCTTCATTATGCACACATATTCCAGGATTGAAAGTTGTGTTTCCAGCTACACCTTATGATGCAAAAGGCCTGATGAATTCTGCATTAAGCGGCACTGACCCGGTCATTTTTATTGAGAGCCAGAGGATATATGATATGGGAGAAATGTTCCATAAAGAAGGAGTTCCGGAAGATTATTATGAAATTGAAATAGGTGAACCCGATATAAAACACCCGGGGAAAGACCTGAGTATTTTATCCGTAGGAGCTACACTTTACAGAGTTCTGCCGGCTGTTGAAATACTTGAGCAGAAATACGGAATTTCGGTTGAAGTAATTGATGCAAGAAGCCTTGTTCCGTTTAATTATGAAAAAGTAATAGATTCTGTCAGAAAAACCGGGAGGATTATAATTACAGGAGATTCATGCGAGAGAAGTTCTCATTTAAAAGATTTTGCCCAGAATATAACTGAGCTCTGCTTTAACTATCTGGATGCACCTCCGGTAGTTGTAGGAGCAAGAAACTGGATTACTCCTTCTTATGAATTGGAAAAATATTTCTTTCCTCAGCCTGAATGGATCATAGATGCTTTTCATGAAAAAATTATGCCTCTGAAAAACTATGTTGCAAAAAATAATTTTTCAGATGATGAAAAGGTAAGAATCTATAAAAATGGTATATA
>DUQM01000029.1:0-30000 GCA_012837825.1 Actinomycetota bacterium
ATATCCGCAAAACTGATTTCACAATCGTATCTGAATTTTTTCTGTATCTGAAGATCGTTTATATTCTTTACTGCAATATCTTCCATTTTTTTCTTAAAGGCATGATACAGAGCTTCAATATCGCCGCTATCATCATTTTTTGAGCCGATGGTAATTCCACATGCCATTTTATGTCCGCCAAATTTTTCAAATACATGTTTCACTTCATTTAAATGCCCGAAAAGGTCAAACCCTTCAATGCTTCGTCCCGAACCTCTGAGGCAGTTTTTTTCTTCTTTAAACAGGATAACAGGTATGTGAAGCTTCTTTACAAGTTCAGACGCCATAAGCCCTATCAGTCCTTCATGCCATTCAGTTGATTTTTCAATAAATATCTTTTTATTTCTTCTAATCTCTTCAAAATCAGATTTCTTTTCATTAAATATTTTTTTAAGCGCATTTTCCTGCATTTTTTTTCTTCTGTTATTTGAAGCGTTAATCTTTTCAATTATTTTATCATGCATGCAGTATTTATTATTTATTAGCTCAAAGCTGTCCATTGCATTTTCAATTCTTCCCGAAGCATTGAGTCTTGGACCGATGACAAACCCGATATCGTAGACGGAATACTCTTTTTTATCAGGCAAAACGTTTGCCAGCAACATCTTAAGACCTTTGTTTCCGGTTTTTTCAAGGATTTTCAGACCCCATTTTACAATAAGTCTGTTTTCATCTATCAGAGGCATCAGGTCAGTGACTGTGGATATTGCAATCATATCCATAAAGGAAGTCAGATAATCCTTGCTAAAATTTCGCTTAAATGTTTTATCCATCATGAGCAGCACGGCATTTATCAATTTGAATGAAACTGCAGCACCGCTTAAATCCTTAAAGGGATATCCGGAATTTTTAAGATGAGGATTTACAATTATATATCTGTATGTTTCTGATTTTCTTTTTTTACAAAATTCCTTATATGTATCATAACTATCATTATTCATAATATGATGATCAGCGGCAATAATGTCAGGATATTGTGAATTTTCATTTACAAAACGTATGACTTCCGAACTGTTTGTACCGCAGTCAACACATATGATAAGACCGGCATCAGGTTTTTCTTTTTTGGTCTTTTTTAAAAATTCTACGCTTATATCATAACCTTCTTCAATTCTGTCAGGAATATGCACATTCACTTCCAGCCCTGATTTTCTTAAAAATCCTGAAACTATATGGGAGCTTATTATTCCATCAGCATCATAATCGCCAAAAATAACTATTTTTTCTTTATGCTTAATAGCTTTTTTTATTCTTTCAGCTGCTATTTTAATCTGCGGGATTAAAAAAGGATCATGCAGATCTGAGGGACTTATTTTTTTTAGAAATTTAAGTATTTTATCTTCACTGTCAAGATTACGGTTAATTAAGATTCTGAGAAATGCTTCTGAATATCCTGAAAGTCTGATTGATTTTTGAATATTTTCTGGAACCGGCCTGCTGCTTATCTGTTTCCAGTGCTCTGATATACCGGTCATTTTATTTTTTATATTTTGGGAATTTGTTGTTCCATGCAACAAGCAAAGGACTGCCGATAAACATTGAAGAATAAGTTCCGGACAGTATGCCTATAAAAAGTCCGAAAGCAAAATCCTGTAAAGTAGGATTACCCAGAATAAGCAATGCTATAATCGGGAATAAAGTCGTAATAATAGCGCTCATGCTTCTTACAAAAATTTTGTTGATAGAATAATTGACAATGTCAAAAAATCTGTCGCGTTTGTTGAATCTGAGCTCTTCCCTGACTCTGTCAAATATGATTATTGTATCATTTACTGAATAGCCCAGAACAGTAAGCATTACTGCTATGGTGGTAACATTGAATTCCCTGTATGTGATTATATAAATGCTTAACATTATCATTAAGTCATGCATGAGTTTAAGAATAGCGGAAACAGCAAACCTCACTTCAAACCGTATCCATACATAAATAAGGATTCCTGCAAGGCTTATTGCAACCGCAATCAGGGCATATTTCGTTATCTGCTTTGAAAACCCCGGAGCTACTTCCCTGTCCTGAGCCAGAGGCCTTTCTATGCCTATTTTTGCATCAAGTTCGTCAAGTATCCTGTTCTTTTCATCTTCATTAATGGGAACAGTTCTGACAATGTACTGATCAGGGGCGGTATTCTGCAATATTGATTTACCGTATCCTGTCTCTTCCATTACTTTTCTTACTTCCGAGACAGTTGTATCCTGCTTGAATTTTATCTCCATAAGATTTCCGCCAAGAAAATCTATTCCGAAATTAAAGCCTCTTACAAAATAAAATACAATTCCGGTTATGATTATTATCAGGGAAATAATATAAAATATTTTTCCTTTTCCAATAAAATCAAATCTGTATGTCTTATCTGTATTTATTTGGTTTTCAATAACAGGTTTTGCCAATTACTTCTCCTTTAGGGTCTTCTGAGGCATTTCCTTTAAAGTCTGCTGAGGCATTTTTACGCCGATAAAACCTAAAGAAACAACTCTGGAATTTATTATTAAAAACAGTATTGCCCTCACAAGGATAAGGCCTGTTATCATGCTCAGAACAACACCGATTGCAAGAGTAACAGAAAATCCCCTGATGGGGCCTGTTCCAAATCTGTAAAGAGCAGCAGCAGTTATCAGAGTGGTTATATTGGAGTCAATTATCGCTTTTAGTGCATTCTTAAAACCTTCACGCAAAGAAATCTGCTTGCTTTTTCCTTTAAGGATTTCTTCCCTTGTCCTTGCAAATATTAGCACATTTGCATCAACAGCCATTCCTATTGTCAGTATTGCACCGGCTATTCCGGGTAATGTCAGAGGAGTTTTAAGGGCGGAAAGAATACCCCAGAAAAATATAACATAAAAAATAAGACCTATTATCGATATCGCACCAAACCCTCTGTAAACTGCAATCATAAAAATCGCAACCAGGGCAAGACCTATTGTTCCTGCAATCAGGCTCTGTAAAAGAGAATCCCTTCCCAGCGTGGGACCTATAAATCCTGATTCCTGTACTTCCAGATTAACCGGAAGAGCACCGGTCTGCAGAACCAGGGCGATGTCTTTTGCTTCTTCCAGACTGCCGATATTTTCAATTACGCCGTCACTTGAAATCACTGCACGAATAACAGGCGCCGATTTTATTTCACCATCAAGAACTATGGCAAGCGGGTTTCCGATGTTTTCGGATGTTATTTTTTCAAAAAGCTTGGCTCCTTCAGCATTAAAGCTGAATTGGACAACAACCTTGCCGCTGTTGTCATAACCGGCATTTGCACCCGATAGCTTGTCTCCTGTAAGTAAAACCGGACCTAACTGTGCATTGCCATCATTGTCAACTCCTTCAAGTATCCTGAATTCCAGCTGAGCCGTTTTCCCTATGACTTCAACTGCTCTTTCAGGATCTTCTACTCCCGGAAGCTGTATTACTATATTGTTTGAATAATCTTTTGTAACAAGAGGCTCGGAAATCCCCAGTTTATCTATTCTGTTAAGGATTATCAGCATCGCCTTATCTATTGCAGCAGAATCAACACCTGAAGCAGCTGTCTGCTGTTCTTCATTTTCCTGTGATGTCTTATCGGTTGTTCCGGCAGGCTTTAATATAACCTGTGTTCCTCCCTGAAGATCCAGACCGAGTTTTATGGGATTTTTAATTATGCTCCAGACACACAACCCCATAAGAATTACAAATATCACTACCGTTACTATATTAAGCTTGTTGCGCCTCATTATTTTATTTTCAGTTTTACCAAATTATAGAAAGTTTTTTATTTCTTATTTCTTTTTATTTCTTTTTATTTCTTATTTCTTTAATGAACCGGAAGATGCTGTAACGTCTGCCACTATTTTTCGGGCAATCGCGCTTTTGGAGATCTTTATATCTACTCCGCTGGATATTGTTATTATTATAGAGTCTCCTCCCACATCCTTGATTTTTCCAAAGATGCCTCCGACAGTTACTATCTCATCTCCTCTTTGAAGATTTCCCAATAAATCCTGCTGTGTTTTTGATCTTTGTCTCTGCGGTCTTATCAGAAGGAAGTAAAAAGCAACTACAAGAACAACCAGCCATATCCATGTACCGTATTTTGCCAGCCATGTCTGCTTAACAGGGGTACCGTCAGCATTTGTCGCTACAGTAGTGCTGCCGTCTCCGGCCATGGGAAAACAGCCGGTTGCAAGGATTGACAAAATAAAAACCATGGAAATGATTACAATTGCAATTATGGTTTTAATTGATTTACTATTCCTCATTACTTTCACCTTGTTTTTAGTTTTTAATTTTCAATTTTATATTTACTGATTTATATTTACTAATCTTTAAGCTTCAGAAATATAACTACTTAATTATTAACATTTTTCAGAAATTTGCAAACATTAATTTCAAATAAGCGGTATTTTGAAAGCTATGATCCGTATTTGCTGATAAAATCATTTTTAAACTTTGTATAATTATTTTGTGAAATTGCAGCTTTGGCATTTTTTATAAGTTCAAAAAGAAAATTTATATTATGTATTGAAAGCAATATGCTGGAAACTATTTCTTTATTCTTGTGAAGATGCTTTATATACGCTTTGGAATAATTTCTGCACGAATAACAGTTACAGTCCTCTTCAATTGGATAAAAGTCATCACTATATTTTTTATTTTTAATATTTATTTTTCCGTATTTGGTAAAAGCGCTGCCATTTCTTGAAATCCTCGTAGGCAGCACGCAGTCAAACATGTCAACTCCGAAATTTATTCCGTTTAATATACCGACAGGGTCTCCGAGCCCCATAACATATAAAGGTTTTCTCCTGTCGGTGAACTGGGAGGTGTAGCCCATCATTTCAGTAGTGATATCCCTGCTTTCCCCCACACTGAGTCCTCCCAGGGCAATTCCGTCAAAATCCATTTCAGATACAGACTGTGCACAATACTTTCTTAAATTCCTGTTAAATCCGCCCTGAACTATACCGAAAATCCTGGAATTATCATTATTCCTAAAAATATTATAAGCTTTGATAGATTGCCTTGCCCATTTCAAAGTCCTTCCGGCAGCTTCGGCTACAACTCTTTCATCGGCATTGAAAATACTGCATTCGTCCAGAACCATCATTATATCTGAGCCTATATCCAGCTGCATTTTTATTACTTTCTCAGGTGTAAAAAAATGGCTGGAACCATCAATTATTGATTTGAATTCAACTCCGTCATCTTTAATCTTCCTTATATCGCTTAAGCTGAAAACCTGAAAGCCTCCGCTGTCAGTAAGAATACTCCTGCTCCATGAAGAAAACTTATGAATCCCACCGGCTTTTTTAATTATTTCTATGCCCGGAGAAAGATAGATATGATACAGATTTGAAAGAATTATCATACAGCCCATATCATCAAGCTGCTCCTTAAGAACTGCTTTTACCGAGGCTTTCGTTCCGACAGGCATGAAAACCGGGGTTTCAATTATCCCTCTCGGACTATTTATTCTGCCGATTCTTGCATAACTTCCGGCATCTTTTTTTAATACCTCAAAATAATTATTCATCATCACTGAATTAACATACAGTCCCCGAGACTGTAAAATCTGTATTTTTCTCTTATTGCTTCTTCGTATGCGTTCATTAGGCTTTCTCGCCCGGCAAATGCACTGATCATAGCAATAAGTGTTGATTTTGGTAAGTGAAAATTAGTTATTATTTTATCGACTATCTTAAAATCATATCCGGGATATATAAAAAGATCAGTATTTCCCTTATAAGCTTTCAATCTTCCGAACCTGCTCATAATGGTTTCAAGAACTCTCACGGTCGTTGTTCCTACCGCAACAACTTTGCCTCCTTTTTTTATCGAATGCTCTATTTTTCTTACATTTGCTGCCGTTATGGAAAACTCTTCAGAATGTATCTTGTGATTTTCTATGTCTTTTTCCTTTACAGGCTTGAAAGTATCAAGACCGATATTTAATCTGACTCTTGCAATCATTATTTCATTTTTCTTTAATTGCCTTAAAATTTTTTTTGTAAAATGCAGCCCTGCAGTCGGCGCGGCAGTAGAACCTTCGCTTTTTGCATAAATAGTCTGGTAAAAATTTTCATCAAACTCCCGGTTTCTTATATAGGGAGGCAGCGGCATAACTCCGTAGGAAGATATGATATCAGAAACATTTTTATTAAAACCTGCCAGAGCCCTGCCGTCTTCCATTTTTTTTTCTACTATAAAAAACACATTATTTTCCCTGCTTAAGAATACTTTTGTTTCCCGGGAAAGCCTTTTAAAAGGTTTGAGAAGCACAAGTGCTTTTTTGTCTGATATCTTTTTTAGTATAAAACACTCTATACCGGCTGATGTTTTCTCTTTTTCTCCAAACAGCCTGCATTTCATTACTTTGGAATCATTGATTACAAGCACATCGCCTGCTTTTAAATAGTCGATTATATTATAAAAATAATCATGTTTTGTTTTTCCGGTATTTTTATCAAGAACAAGCATCCTTGCTTTTTCCCGCTCACTCAGAGGACTTTGGGCAATAAGTTCATTTGGAAGATTGTAGTTAAAAAGATCAATATCCATGCAGGCTTAAAATAATGTTTTGTTTTCAAGTGGTTTTTTAACACCAAGATGTTTGAAGCTTCTGTCTGTTGCGACTCTTCCTTTTGAAGTTCTTTTTATAAAGCCTATCTGCAGAAGGTAGGGTTCATATACATCTTCAATAGTATTAACTTCTTCCCCTATGGAGATGGCAATTGTTCCAACTCCTACAGGTCCGCCATTAAATTTATTTATGATTGTGTCCAGTATTTTTTTATCGATTATATCAAGACCGAGAGGATCTATATCCATTTTTTCAAGCGCTCTTTCAGCAATATCAAGATCGATATTGCCGCTGCCATATGCAATAGCATGATCCCTTACTCTCTTTAGCAGTCTGTTCGCAATTCTTGGAGTTCCTCTTGATCTTTTGGCAATAGAATGCGCTCCGTCATCAGATATTTTTAATCCCAGTATTCTGGAAGATCTTGTTATTATCCTGATCAGATCCGGTACCTTATAGTAATCAAGTCTCAGATTTACACCAAACCTGTCTCTTAAGGGAGAGGCAAGAAGACCTGTTCTTGTAGTCGCCCCGATTATGGTAAAAGGCGCAATATCAATTCTTATGGATTTTGCAGACGGACCCTTGCCGATAATTATATCCAGTTTGTAATCTTCCATTGCGGGATAAAGGATTTCCTCAACAGTTCTGCTGAGCCTGTGAATCTCATCAATAAAAAGAACGTCGAACTGTTCAAGATTTGTAAGTATTGCGGCAAGATCACCAGCCCTTTCAATGGCTGGACCAGAAGTTATCTTAAAGCTAACACCGATTTCATTTGCGATTATTTCCGCAAGACATGTTTTACCTAGTCCCGGAGGACCTGAAAGAAGGACATGATCGAGAGGTTCGCTTCTTTTTCTGGCAGAATCTATAAATATCCTCAGATTTTCTATAATCTTTTCCTGACCGATGAATTCAGATATCTGTTTTGGCCTGAGACTTTTATCAAGTTCAAAATCTTCTACTTTTACTTTTGCATCAAGCTCCCCCGAAACATCTTTTTTTTCTGAGGACACCTTTTCATTAATGCTTATTTTAAACCTCCCTAAGGACTTCTTTTAAAATATCCTCTATGTTTTTTTCCTTTACAGCCTCTGCATTTATTTTTGAAATTGCTTTTGCTATTTCACTACCGGAATAACCAAGCGTTTTTAAGACTTCCCTGATTTCCTCTATTTTATCAGAACCTGTTTCACCAAATACATTATAAGGAATGGTGCTTTCCCTGAATTTTCCACGTAGTTCAAGAATTATCCTTTCAGATAATTTTTTCCCTATTCCCGGGACTCTTTTTAGCATCTCAGACTGTTTTGATTCAATCAGTCTTGAAATTTCTTCTGTATTATATATTGATAAAGCGCTTAAGGCAATTTTGACAGACACTCCCGAAACAGATGACAGCTTAAGGAATACCTCTTTTTCTTCAATGCTGTTAAATCCTATCAGCGTAACTGCGTCTTCCCTTACATGCATATACGTATCAATGCATATTTCACTCCCTATATCAGGCAATTTTTCATACGTTTTTGCTGAAATAAGTATTTCAAAACCGATACCGAAAGTTTCAATCAAAATCCTGGCAGGATTTTTAGATATTAAATTACCTTTTATTTTTGAAATCATCTGATTAAAATGCTTTTTTAATTTTTTTATAGAAATTGCTGCTGTTTGCATGACAGACTGCGATTGCCAGGCTGTCCCAGGCATCATCCTTTTTTGGAACAAAGCTGTTTTCTTTTATTTTCAGAATTACCTTTATCATGTACTTTATCTGTTCCTTGCTTGCTCTTCCATAACCTGTAATTGCCTGCTTGACTTCAAGAGGAGTATATTCATATATTTCCATATTATTTAAAAATGCCGCCAGCAATACAGTTCCTCTTGCCTGCCCTACATTCATGGCAGTTTTGGCATTGGCAGCAAAAAAAAGTTCTTCAATCGCAAGACAGGATGGTTCGCATTTTTGAATAACCTCGCTAATACCCTCGTATATCTCTGATAATCTTTGCGGGATTTTTTTATTTTTTGACGTAATAATACAATCACAAAAAATAATTTTGTAAGAAGACGAATCAGAAATGTCTATGACGCTTACCCCTGTTGTTTCAAGTCCGGGATCTATTCCCAGGATCCTTTTGTTTTTTAAATCCATCTTCTTTATACATTAACTGATTTCGTCAGCCATTTCATCTTCAATTTCAAGATTAGTATATACATTTTCAACATCATCATAATCATCCAGAGCGTTTATTATTCTTAGCGCTTTTTCAGTTTCATCTTTTGATAGTTTTAATGTTGATTGCGGTATAAGAAGAACATCGGTGAATTTTACATCTATTTTATTTGCAATTAATTTTTCCTTTACATTGCTCACTTCTGAAGGTTCGACTGCGATTTCATATGACTCGTCGGTTTCTTCAATATCTTCGGCTCCGCTGTCTATGGCTGTCAGCATAAATTCATCATAATCATTAACTGAATCCTTGCTGACAGTTATTATGCCTTTTTTGTCAAACATCCAGGCCACGCATCCCGACTCACCCAGACTACCGTTGTTTCTACTGAATATGCTTCTTATGTCTGCAGCAGTTCTGTTCTTGTTTTCCGTTGTTACATCAACCATTACGGCAATTCCTCCGGGTCCGTAACCTTCATAGGTAATTCTCTCAAATTTTACACCTTCCATTTCCCCGGTGCCTTTTTTTATTGCCCTTTCAATATTATCCTGAGGAAGGTTATACTCTTTTGCTTTTGCAAGAGCATTTGCAAGGGCATTATTATTATTAGGATCACCGCTGCCGCCTTCTCTTGCAGCAATCGATATCATTCTTGCAAGTTTGCCGAAGATATTCCCTTTCTTTGCATCTTCTTTTGCCTTTTTATGTTTAATCGAGTGCCATTTTGAATGTCCAGACATATTCTGCTCCCTTTTTATTTATTTAAAACCATATCTAAAAATATTCATGAGTCTTTAAATCTTCCTGCAGTTCAGGGTGGAAAAAGCTTACGAATAATGTTTTTCTGTCTTATTAAAATAACATTATCATTAATTTTTGAAAGAATATCAAATTCAGGCCCAATACTGATGATTGTCTTTTTCCATTTTTTAATATCTTTACCTGATGGATAATTACCATCCTCTTTGAGCCAACAGTTCTTCTTTTGGGATTTTAGATATTTCCAGGCCGCTCATCGGGTTTCCAAGCCCTGTGGACACTTTAGCAAGCAATTCAGGATTATTAAAATGAGTAACGGCATCTACTATTGCTTTTGCCATCTTTAAAGGGTTTTCGGACTTGAAAATTCCTGAACCAACAAAAATCCCGTCAGCACCCAGCTGCATTATCATTGCCGCATCAGCAGGAGTTGCAATACCTCCGGCAGAGAAATTAACAACGGGCAGTTTGCCGTTTTCCTTTACATACATTATTAATTCATATGGAGCGCCGAGTTCTTTGGATACGGTCATCATTTCTTCCCTGGGCATTGCCGATATTCTTCCAATATCGTCTTTTATTGTTCTCATGTGTCTTACTGCCTCTACCACATTACCTGTACCTGGTTCTCCTTTTGTTCTTATCATTGCCGCACCTTCACCTATCCTTCTTAATGCTTCAGCAAGATTTGTTGCTCCGCATAAGAACGGAACTTTGAAGTCCCATTTGTTCACATGATATTTTTCATCAGCAGGCGTCAGTACTTCGCTCTCATCTATATAATCGATTCCTATGGATTCAAGAATCTGTGCTTCGGTAAAATGACCTATTCTGCATTTTGCCATTACAGGTATTGTTACGGCATCCATTATTTTTATAATTATTTCAGGGTCTGTCATTCTGGCAACTCCGCCTGCCGCTCTGATATCAGCAGGTATTCTCTCAAGAGCCATAACTGAAACCGCTCCTGCTTCTTCTGCAATTTTAGCCTGCTCAACAGTGGTAACGTCCATAATCACTCCGCCCTTGAGCATATCTGCAAGCCCTGTCTTTACTTTTAGAGTTCCTTTCTCCATTACTTGTTTCCTCCTATTTAATTATGTTTAATTCCAACTCCCAGAGACATCAAATCAAGTCTTTTTATTCTTTCTTCTATAGGCGGATGGGTGCTGAATAAATTTGCAAACAAAGATCTTTCTTCCTTTTTTACCGGATCCGATATAAAAAGATGGGCAACAGCATTGCCTGCTCCCTCTACCTTGCTGTTTGCAGATATTTTTCTTAATGCATTGGCAAGACCGGCGGGATATCTTGATATCAGAGCGCCGTTGCTGTCTGCAAGATACTCTCTGCTCCTGCTGACAGCAAGCCTTATTATCGTACCTATTAAAGGCGATAGCAATACAAGTATTATACCGGCTGCAAACAGAACAGGTGCAAGTATTCCTCCTGCTGCCCCGTTTCTGGAATCAGATCTTCTTCTTGAGCCGCCAAAGAAAAAATTTCTCAGCAATATATTGCTGATAAGCGATAACATGCCGACAAACACAACAAGAATAGTGCCAAGCAATATATCATAGTTTTTTATGTGTGATATCTCATGAGACATCACGCCTTTAAGCTCCTCATCATTTAAATTATCAATCAAACCACGCGTCAGGGCAATTACGCTGTTATTGGGATTCCTTCCGGTTGCAAAAGCGTTCATGCCGGCTTCTTCAATAATATATATCTTCGGTTTCGGAATTCCTGCAGCTATTGCAAGCCCTTCTGCCATATAATAGATTCTGGTGTCATCTTCTCTGCTGACAGGTCTGGCATTAGTTAGCTGCAATACTATTTTATCGCTATAAAAATATGCGGCAAAACTACTTATAAATGATACGACAAAAGCTATTATAAGAATAAATACAGAATAATAGCTTCCTCCAGTCTGGTATCTGCTGTCCAGAAAGTATCCTATAAGAAATCCGACAAGCGCAATAAAAACAATAAAAATTATTATAGCCAAAGCAGACTTTGCTTTATTGGCTGCTATTTGCTGATACATTATTTTTCATCCGTAAAATTAACCTTTACAGGCTCTCTGGCAGCACTTTCTTCCACAACAAAATAATCTTTTGATTTGAAATTAAACATGCCGGCAAAAAGATTTCCCGGAAAAGTCTGTATTTTTGTATTGAACTGCATAACCATGTCATTATAAAACTGCCTTGCAAATGCAATATTGCTTTCAATCCCCTGAAGTTCTTCCATTAACTTCGAAAAATGCTGATCGGCTTTAAGATTAGGATAATTTTCTGCTACAGCAAACAGGCTTTTCAAAGTGCCGGTAATCATATTTTCTGCCTTATTATGGTCTTTGACAGTATCGGCATTCAGTCCCTGCTGTCTTGCCGCTATTACATTCTCCAGAGTCTCTTTTTCATGTGCTGCATAACCTTTAACAGTCTCTACAAGATTTGGAATCAAATCATATCTTTTTCTAAGCTGAACATCTATCTGAAACCATGCATTGTCTACTTTGTTGCGCAGAGAAACAATTGAATTATAAAGCCCTATAAGAATAATCAGTATAATTACTATAACCGCAATCAGAATTATTATTCCACCCAATATTCCCATATATAATCCTTTCTAAATATTTTATTCTAAACATATTTTACAAAAAAACTGCAAATTATCATAACATAAAATGTTTTATATAATTAATATCCTTTTTTATAATTAATACTCGGATTTCCTATTATTCTATGGCAATCTGTAATTTTAAATTTCTATATTTTTACACTTATTTCTTTTTATGGTAATATTCTTTTTGTTTTTTTGGATTATTTTTTAAACATATTTTAAAAATTTTATTTTACTTCTTACCGGGAGGATTTAATGAGCAGTATTAATTCAGAAAATAAAAGAATTGTTGGAATAGTTTCCTGCAACAATACAGGAAAAACTACTTTGGCAGAGTGTATGTTATTTAATTCTGGAACTATCGACAGAATGGGAAAGATTGAAGCTAAGAATACTGCTTCGGATTTCAGCCCTCTTGAAACCAAAAGAGGTTTCAGCATCAATTCAAGCATCTTAAATTATCAATGGAAAAATCATAGTATTAATATAATAGATTGCCCGGGGTATCTTGATTTTATTGGCCAGACAATGGAAGCAATCAAAGTAATTGACGGCGCAATGCTTCTTTTTGATCCAAAAGCAAGCATCCAGGCTGTCACGGAGAAAATAATTGAAGAAATTGAGAAAAAAAATACTCCTGTTTTCTGCATAATGAATAAGATGGATCAGGAAAATATTGATTATCTTGCTGCAATTGAAAATATAAAGAAAAATTTTTCTACTCCCCTGGTTCCATTTACCCTACCGGTAGGTGAAGGAGAGAAGTTTAATTCAGTCATTGATATACTTAACAAATCATCCTACGTTTACAAACAGGATTCAAAGACGGGAACCAGGACCGAAGTAGCTCCCGATATAATCGGAGAGGTTGAGAGCCGCTATAATGAACTGGTTGAAAGCATTGTTGAAAATGATGAAGAGCTTCTCGAGAAATATCTTGACGGCGAAGAGATAGATCCCGAAAAATTATCCGAGGTTTTAAAAAAAGCAGTATTTGAAAAAGCTTTAATACCCGTTTTTTCAATCTCCGCTTCAAAAAATATAGGTATTGACATACTTATGGATTATATAAATACATTATTTCCCTCCCCGCTGGATTATAAGGAAATCAAAGCCAGGGAAATAAGCAGTGGAAATGAAATAGCAATACCTGTCAGCGACAATTCTGCTTTATGCGCTTATGTTTTTAAAACAATGGCAGATCCATATATAGGAAAACTGTCTGTTTTCAGGATATTCTCGGGTACAATGAAGCCAAATAACAATTATTTCGTATCGGGTTCAAAAAGCAGTTACAAGTTCTCAAATCTGCTGAAAATACATGGGAAAAACCAGTATGAGATAACAGATGCAGGCTGTGGGGATATTGTTGCAGTAGCAAAAATAACAGAAATTCAGACAGATGATACTATTTGCAATACTGACAAAACGATAGAACTTGAAAAAATCATATATCCTGAACCAATTTTCCCAAAAGCCATAATTCCTGTTGCAAAAGGTGACGAGGAAAAGATAAACAGCGGTCTGGCAAGGCTGATTGAAGAAGATCCTACGATAAGAACCGAAAATAATCTTGAAGTCAAGCAAAATATAGTATGGGGAATGGGAGAGCTTCACCTGGCTATCGTGAAAGACAAGCTGAAGGAAAAATTCGATATAGATGTCAATCTGGAAACTCCAAAAGTTGCATATTAGGAAACATTAAAGAAAGATGCAAAAGCAGAGTATAAATATAAAAAACAGTCAGGCGGCCGTGGTCAGTACGGGCATGTTCTGATAGAAATAAAACCACTTCCAAAAGGAGAAGGTTTCAAGTTCGAAGACACTATTTTTGGAGGAGCAATTCCCAAAGGCTATATTCCCGGTGTCGAAAAAGGCGTCAAGGAAGCACTTCTTTCAGGTATACTGGGGGGTTTTCCTGTTGTAGATGTTCATGTCAATCTTTATGACGGTTCATTTCATACTGTAGATTCTTCAGAAATGGCATTTAAGATTGCTGCTTCCATGGCATTTAAAAAAGGAGTAGCCGATGCTTCACCGATAATACTTGAACCTATAATGGAACTGGAAATTTCGGTACCGGAGGAATACATGGGCGATATCATAGGTGACATAAATTCCAAAAGAGGAAAAATAATAAGTATCTCTGCTGAAAAAAACAATCAGCTGATTAAAGCTTCTGTTCCCCAGTCAGAAACATTCAATTATGCTGTTGATTTAAAATCTATGACACAGGGACGGGGCATATTCAGGCAGAAATTTTCACATTATGATGAATTGCCTCATAACCTTGCAGAGATTATAATTGAAGAAAGAAAAAAACAACAGGATGCTGAATAATTTGATTTCCCGGTGTGGATAAAATATGACTAGCAAAAAAAAGCTGATTAAAAAAAATAAAACATTTTTTCTGGACAGATTCCCAATAATAACGATTGTCGTAATACTGGGCATTGCTGCAATAATTTTTTTTACTGTAATAAACATTCTGCCGCTTGATTTCTTTTCAGGAAAATCTGAGATTATCACGGAAAAGTCTGATAATTATAGTCTTTATTTTGAATCTCCTTCCAAAGAACAGAAATTTGAACTGGTCAGCAATAATGAAACGGTCCCTATAAATATAAAATCGAAAAATATTGAGGATGTAGATTGCAGTATTGAGGTATATGTCAATGACAAACTTATAAAAACGCTTGATAAAGATTCCCTTGATTTCAACTGGTCACCTTCTTCTTCGGACAATTTCATCATATATGCCAGAATACTGGACGTTAAAGGCAAACCTTTATATGTAAGTGAAAAAATAGCTTTTTCCGTAGAGTTTAGAAATAAACAGGTAACTGAATCGACAACACAGACTAATGTAGATATAGAAAAGAAAAAAAATGACATATTGTCAGAAGCCACTTACAGAACACAGAATGCAAATCCTGTTTTTTCTTATAAGTGCTATGCGCCTCCGGTTATTGACAGCAATCTTGACGACTGGGAATTGTATGAAAAATTTACAAGTTTTAATCCTACAATTAAAAAGGAAAACTATATAAATGCTTCGGATATTTCCGGCGTGTTTTCTTCTTGCTGGGATGAAGATAACTTTTATTTTTTTATAAAAGTAACAGATGATGTAGTAAACCAGCCATTTACGGGAAACCTGATAAACAATGGGGACAGCGTTGTGCTTGTTTTTGATGCTGAACTGGAACAGGATTTCAATATCCCCTTCCTTAACGGAGACGATTATCAGATAGAATTTTCACCCGGAGATAATAATGGCAGCAGACCTGAGAGTTTTGTAAGATGGCCTTCAAATTCTTCTTTAAAAAATGCCGTAATTTCGGCAAATAAAGGATCGGGAGGATATACTATTGAAGCAAGCATACCCTGGTTTGAAATGCCTAAAATGGATATAAAAGACGGACTGGTTACAGGATTTACCATTTCACTACTGGATACCGACAACCTTGATTCTACTGAGCTTGTGATGTCATCTTCAAGATCTTTTGATTTTAATAATGTTTCCATGCTTGGAACTCTTATATTCATTGATGTCGGAGATTTAAAAGAAGCTGCTGAAACCGATCAGTAATCTCCTGATTTCTTTGTTTTAATTATCGAATATCTTTAAAATTTTTTATTTTTTCTTCTCAATAAAAAGAATATCAATCTTCTTTAAGTCAATTTTTTTAAAGCATTATATATCATTGAGGCATTTAAATGGCATGTTCCACCGGTATTTCCAACCCTATTCATTCCCCATATTTTTAATTATTTTATAATTTTCATTGATTCATATATATGTTATATATTTATACGGTCATAAGATCTGAAAGCATATTCTTTATATCAGCAATCTTGTTTTTATCAGAATGCCTTGTAAATTTGTCTTCCGGTATTTTTATGTTTTTGATTATTTCTGCCGGAAGACCTTTAAGAACAAAAATTTCGTCTCCCAGGGTTACAGCTTCTTCGATCTCATGAGTGACAAATACAACTGTCCTTTTGTCAGTATGCCATAATTCCAAAAAGAAATTATGCATATCCTTTTTCAGCTTTACATCCAATTGTTTGAAAGGTTCATCCATTAAAAGAATGTCTGAGGGAAAAGCAAACGCCCTTGCTATAGCTACTCTCTGTGCCATTCCCCCGCTTAACTGATATGGATAATAATCCGAAAATCTGTCAAGTCCTACAAGAACCATGTACTTCTCTGTAATTATTTTTCTTTCCCGGGGAGAATAAATATCCTTGAGAACAAATTCGATATTACCTTTCACTGTTTTCCATTCCAGCAGTCTTGGTTCCTGAAAGATGTAAGAAACAGTTTTACCGGCAAGATTTTTAAAAACTCCTTTGTCTGCATCATGGATGCCGCTTAAGATGTTAAGCAATGTTGTCTTTCCGCATCCTGATTCACCGATGACAGCAGTAATCTTGTTTTCAGGGATTTTTATGTCAAAATCCCTGAAAACGGTAAGACCGTTGAATTTTTTTGTTAATTTTCTTACTTCTATATACAATTTACATCTTCCATCTTATTATTTTTTTCTGGACAGCTCTCAGTATTGTTTCAAAAATGAAACTTATTATCACTGCTATTACTGTCCAGGCTATGACTCTGTCAGTCTGAAGGTAAATCCTGCTTAACTGCATATCAGTTCCGATCGCTTTTATGGGGTTGCTGAGTACTTCTGCCGCAATAACTGCTTTCCATCCTATGCCCATTGATGATATTGCTGCCGAAAAAATAAACGGTGAAATTGCCGGAATATATATTTCTGTTAAAAACCTTATTTTTTTAATCCTGTATGATTTTGCCATTTCAATTATTTTTTTATCAACGTTCTTTATTCCCTCTGATACATTTGTGTAAACAATAGGAAAAGAAACAAGAAAACCTGCAAATACGGGTACATTTCCTGAATCAAACCATATAAGGGCAACAAGTATTATTGACATTAAAGGAATTGATTTGATTATTGCCATTGGCGGTTCCATCATTTTAAATAATACCTTGTTAAATCCTGCAGCAACTCCAAAAACCATACCGGCAAAAAAAGAAATTAAAAATCCCAGAATTCCTCTTGATATCGAGTGAATAACAGAGCTCAAAAACCCGTTCCGGGTCATTATTTTAATAAGCCCTGCAAAAGTTTTTTCAGGAGAAGGCATTAATATCTCTGAGCCCATAACCAGTGATATTATTTTCCATACAAAAATAATTACTATAAATGAAAGTATGAACAGAATTATATCTTTTTTAAAAAACCTTTTATTTAACATAATAAAATTCTTCACCCGGGATTTTTCCTCCTATATCATCAGGGGAAAATTGGTTTAAAATTTCCAGATAATCTTCTGTAATGCTTTTTGCATTATCTCCTGATTCAAACATAAGGTTGCATCTTGGAATCACTTCTTCCGCAATAGCTTCCTTTATGCCTATTTCAAATCCTTCTGCCAGTTTTCCTGCATCTTTTGGATTATTATTTGCCCAGTCAATGGATTTACTGTATTCACTAATAAATTCATCAATAGCAGAAGAATCATTATCAATAAGTTCTTTACTTATGACAAGACAGGTCTGAGGCAGGATATGCTGTTTGCTGACTTTTCCCCATTCTTCCTGTATATCCATGATTATTTCCAGATCTTTGTTTGATTTCAGGCTGTTTGTTACAAATGGTTCCGGCAATATACCCAGATCTGCATTACCGGCAATCATCATCTGTGTAAGTTCAATCTGATCAAATGAATAATCTGCTGTAATATCTTTGGCAATATTCAGACCGTTGCTTTCTGCAAGATATCTGAATGCGATGTCAGGGGTAGAGCCTTTTGCAATCAGATAAACCTTTTGCCCTTTTAAGGCATCCCAGTCAGATCTGTTTATTTCAAGCTTTTTATTTGAAACAAGATAAAGAACTCCGCCTCCTACTATTGCTGCCATTCTGATTTCTGCTCCCTTATTGTAAAGTTTTGCCGCAACATTTGTGGGAAGAACCGCTATATCGGTTTCACCGGAAAGAATCCTGGTAACCATTATATCCGGTGAAGCAATGATTTCATAAGAGAACATGCTGTCTTTAACATCTTTATTGCTTTCAATAAGACCGACCATACCTATGGAACTTGGGCCTCTCAAGGCTCCGATGTTTATCCTGTTGTCATTGCCTGCGTTTCCGGACTCTGCTGAAGCTTGCACGGATTCACCGGCATTTTCAGATGTCACTGCAGAAAAACAGCCTGTAAAAATCAAAAGGAAAGCAACCGCAATTGTCATAAGGCTTAATAATATAACCGATTTTTTCAATTTTTACCTCCGGAACAAATAATTTTATAAAATATTTTTCATTAATAAGCTTGGTTCAGGCTATTTTACTTAAAGATGATTTGACTTTTACGCCTTTAAGCAGACCTATTTTTCCTGTCATAGCACCAATTTCATCAGTATTGGCTTTTACAATCAGGCTGATAACATTGACTTTTTTATCGCTTCCGGGAATTCCCATTCTGCCAATAATCAGGTCTCCGAATTCAGAAAGTATATGATTTATTTTGGCTGCAGATGTTTTTCTTTCTTCGACTATTATTCCAATAAAACCTAATCTTTTTTCTTCCATTTCAGTCACCCCCTCCCTCCAGAATGAAATAAACCAACTGATAATTTTGTAATGAATTATTTATATTTACCTGTTATATTTACTTGTATTAATTAATTTATATTTATTAATAGTTTTCTGAGGAATTTTTGACCGCTATCTTAAAATAAAGGCCGAAAAGGAATTTTGGGTTCAGGGGATTATATATTGATTATATATTATCTGCTGATCCCCCTAAGCTCAGAAATATCCTTACCTCAGGTTTAAGCAAATTCAGTTAAAAACTAATATTTTTTTCTTTTTGTATAAGTTGTATGAAGCAATTCATGTGATTTATGTCCAAGTGGTTTCTCAAGAAAATCTTCATATATCCTTTTTACTTCCGGGTTTTCATGCGATTTCCTGAGCTGCATAGACTCGTCTTCGCCATATATTGCTTCCGTTCTTTTCTTTCTTATATTATTATTTACAGGCATCGGCTGTCCGCCACCCGCAATACAACCGCCGGGGCATGCCATTATTTCAATAAAATGGTAAGGTGATTTACCGTCCTGCACCTGGGCAGCAAGCGGCCTTGCATTTGCAAGTCCGTGAGCAACAGCAACTTTTAATTCAACATTTTCAAGAAACTTCCATTCCGCTTTAGCGCCTTCAATTTTTATTGCTGCTTCCTTGACTCCTTCCAGACCTCTTACAGGAGTAACTTCAAGATTGCTGAAAGGCACTTCCCTTCCTGTGACTATTTCATATGCCGTTCTGATAGCAGCTTCCATTACACCGCCTGTGGCACCGAATATGACACCTGCACCAGTATGTTTTCCAAGAATGCTGTCACATTCTGAATCTTTAAGCGATTCAAAATCAATTCCAGCCTGCTGGATCATTCTTCCGAATTCCCTGGTTGTTATGACATAATCAACATCTTTGTATCCGCTTGAATACATTTCAGGTCTGTTTGCTTCAAACTTCTTGGCAGTACACGGCATGATGGAAACCACAATAATATTTTTGGGATCTATTTTCATGTTTTTTGCATAATAAGTCTTTGCAAGCGGGCCAAGCATTTGCTGTGGTGACTTGCATGTTGAAAGATAATCAAGAATATCCGGAAATTCATGCTCTATATATTTTATCCATCCCGGAGAACAAGAGGTAAACTGAGGAAGAGCTACATCCTTTCCGTTTTCAATCTTATCTTTCAGTCTTGTCAGAAGCTCTGTACCTTCTTCAAGGATAGTAAGGTCTGCGGAGAAGTTTGTATCAAAGACTGCGTCAAATCCAAGCATTTTAAGAGCTGTCACCATTTTGCCTGTGTAGCTTTTGCCGGCATCAAGCCCCATGGCTTCACCAAGACCTACTCTTACAGCAGGAGCCGTCTGCACGACTACATGTTTTGAAGGATCATTTAAAGCTTCCCATACTTCATCCAGATAATTTTTTTCAACAAGAGCCCCTGTCGGGCAATGAGTGACACACTGTCCACAATTTGTACAAACTACATAATCCATCGGCTTTTCCATAAAAGTAGATATCTTCATTTCAGAACCTTTTCCTGAAACGGCAAGCGCATTTACATCCTGTAATTCAGTACATGTCCTTACGCATCGCTGACATCTGATACATTTACTGTCATCCTTGATTATTGACGGGGAAGACCTGTCAATTTCATAACTTTTAAGCACGCTTATATATTTATCAGAATCTACGAGATAATCTTTTGCCATACTCTGTAATTCACAATTACCATTTTTATAGCAGTGGAGGCAGTCATTATTATGTTCTGACAATAAAAGTCCGATTATGGCTTTTCTTGCTTCCCTTACCTTGCTTGTATTAGTATAAATTTCCATGTTATTTTCTGCAGGAGTCGCACAGGAAGCCTTGAGAGCGTCTACGCCTTTCTGCTCAACAACGCATACCCTGCAGTTTCCCGCTATACAAAGATCTTCATGATGACATAGCGTAGGAATCTTTATATTAATTTTTTTTGCAGCATCAAGAATAGTGGATCCTGCTTCAATGCTTACGCTGATATCATTTATTTTTAAATTGACCATCTCTGGCATTTTACCTCCTTATATTAATAAACTATTTCTTCTCTGAAATTTTCAACTATTGAGATAAAAGGATTACACACTGACTGACCAAGCCCGCATTTTGAAGTTATCTTCATATTCCTGGCAAGCTCAAGAAGCTCATCAATATATTTTTTGGGTTTCCCTTTTGTTTTGATGCTTTCAATACCCCTGAGCAACTGCTGGCATCCGACTCTACAGGGTGTGCATTGCCCACATGATTCTTCGACAAAAAACTCAAGATAATTATGCAGTATGTTATACATGGATCTTTTATCTGAAAACAGCATCATGGAGCCGCCGGTCGGAACACCTTCAAAACCTATTATTGTATCCTCAAATTTACTTCTTGGAACACAAAACCCTGAAGCTCCTCCTACCTGAACGGCTTTGGTATCCTTGTCTCCGAATAATTCTATAAACTCTTTAAGCGTCATACCCATTTCAATCTCATATATTCCGGGAATATCTGTATCACCCGATATGCTGAAAACCTTGGCTCCCTTTGAATCCATCGTACCGAGTTTTTTGAAACAATCTGCTCCCTCAAGCAGAATAAGTGCGACATAGACAAGAGTTTCGACATTATTTATAACTGTTGGTTTTCCCAGGTATCCTTCCTGAGCAGGGTAAGGAGGTTTATTTCTTGCTTCTCCTCTTTTACCTTCAAGAGACTCGAGAAGAGCGGTTTCTTCACCGCATACATAAGCCCCGCTTCCGGATCTGATACATACAGAAAAATCAAAAGCTTTTTCGTTTAATTTTTGGTTAAAAACATCAATTTTTTTCTGCAGATCATCGACAAGATAATTATATTCCGCTCTCAGATATATTATTCCCTCTCTGGCACCGATAGTTTTTGCAACCGCCATCATGCCTGCCAGTACTTTCTCTGCTTTTTTTTCAATTATTTCCTTGTCTTTGAAAGTCCCGGGTTCACCTTCGTCAGCATTGCATACAACATATTTTATATCGCTTTTTGCTTCTTTTGCACTTTTAAACTTTATCCATGTAGGAAAGCCTGCGCCTCCCCTCCCTCTCAAGCCGGAATCTTTAATTTCATCGATTATCTTTTCGGAATCGGTTTTTAATACTTTTTCTATCATTTTGTCAATATCATGATCCTTGAAAATGAGATTGACTCTTTTTTTGTGGGAGTTTACCCTGTTTTCTTTTTCTTTTATGTCAATTACCATTCAGAATCTCCTTGTCTCAAACTTTTTATGATTGGTATTCATCAATTATTTTTACAACATTTTCATATGTCAGGTTTACATACGGCTTATCATTAATTAGCATTGCAGGCGCATCGCTGCACTGCCCAATGCAGTTTACAGCCATCAGACTAAACTTTCCGTCAGCACTGGTCTGTCCCGGCACTATATTCAGTTTGTCCTTTATGGCATCCAGAACAGCATCCTTGCCTTTCATGTCGCAGACAATTGTCCGACAGACTTTTATAACATTTTCACCCATGGTTTTTACAGGCAAAAATGAATAAAAGGTCGCTACTCCGTATACTTCCGCTGAAGACAGGTCAAATTCTTTTGCAATTTCTATCAGTCTTTCTTCTGAAAGAAAGCTTTCCTGCTTTACAACTTCCTGTAAAACAGCCATGAGATTTTCTCTTTTCCTCCCATGTTTTTTTACAGAGTCCTTGACAATATTACTTTCAGGCATACATGTTTCCTTTCCGATATAAGAACTTAATAAATAAAAAGATAACCAAAAACTTGATAAATGGCTTTTAATAATATACATATAAGTTTTATTTGTCAAAAAAATTTGTAATCACTTTGTAACAATATTTTCAAATAATATATATGTGTATAAGGAAGGAACAAAAAATATATAAATACTGCATTTTTTGGATTTTTTCACTGTCTAATGATATTGAAAAAATAATTTTTATTGGATATTGTTAGCAATACATAGGTTTATTATTAACCGACAGATAAGATTATTATACTTTATTAAGGAAGGGTAAAAATGGTTGACGTCTATCCTTTAAAAGCTTTACGTTTTTCAGAAAGATTTAAAAAAGAAATCCCGGATCTTATTTCTCCGCCTTATGACATAATATCGGATTCTCAGAAAGAAGAACTTAAAAAATTAAATGCCAACAACATTGTAAAGCTAATACTTCCGGAAAAAAAAGATGATCGCAGCAGCTATGAAAATGCTTCGGATTTACTGAATGAGATGCTGGAAGAAAATATCCTTGAACATGATATTCAGGAATCATTTTATATTTTTGAGGAACATTTTTATGATGAGGGAACCTGGAAAAGTTTTAAATCATTTATCGGTCTTAACAAAATAGAGGAATATGATTCTTCAAAAGTGCTTAGGCATGAATATACATTATCCAAACCCAAAGAGGACAGACTTAATTTGCTGAGACACACAAATACAAACTTCGGACTAATTTATACTCTCTATGATGATGCTGATAATGAAATCCAGAAAATCCTGGATGAAGGCACTCTTTCAGAACCACTGTATGACTTTAAGGCAAAATATGATCCGAATTTAAGATTCAGGATATGGAGATTGTCAGAAAAAGATAAGCTGAAAAGAATTAGGGAACTGATGAAAAATAAAAAGATACTTATAGCTGACGGACATCACAGATATGAAACTTCCAGGCTTTTTATGCATGAGATTTACGAAAAAAGAAATAAAAAAGATCTGAATACCCCACCGGTATCTTTTGAAACAACAGATCAGACAATTTTTCCTGAGGAAGCTGTACTTACCTTATTTGTTAATTATAACCAGGAAAACATAAAAATTCTTCCTACCCACAGAATGATTAAATTTAAGGAAAAATTCAATTTAAATAATTACCTTGAAAAGATTGAAAAGTATTTTTTCCTGGAAGAATACAGCCGGGTTTTTAAATCCAAGCCGTCTTTTACAAATGAGCCGGTTCTTATAAAAAATCTTACAGATTTCATGAATGATAAAAAAAATGAAAAAAAACACTCATTCTGCCTCATTGACTCAAAACAGAAAATATTCTTTATAACTTTAAAAAAAGAAATATGTGAATTATATCCTGATCTTGATGAGTCAGATTATGATTTTGAAAATCTGGATGTAAGAATACTCCACAGGCTGCTGATTGATGAGATTTTAAATGACAATGATGCTGACACCATACATTATACCCATACCTTTAATGATCTGGTATCAAAGGTGGTCTCTGCAGACACTGAATATGATCTGGGTATTATACTGAATGCTCCGGAAATAAGTGATGTCCAGAAAATATCCGCCAAAGGAAAACTCATGCCGCAGAAATCCACATATTTTTATCCAAAACCCTGCAGCGGCCTTATAATGTATAAAATGGATCTGTAAAAGTATTTTTAAAAGTTTATCCCAGCCGTTCCTTTAAAGAGTTTAGCTCTTCATTAAGTTGAGCAGGCAGCCTGTTCCCGAATTTTTTATAAAATTCTTCAATATCTGCCGCCTCTTTTTTCCATTCCTCTTTGTCTATATCAAAAAGTTCGTCCAGTGATTTTTTATCAATATCAAGACCTGTCAAATCAATATCTTCTTCAAAAGGAATAAAACCGATGGGAGTCTTTCTTGCATCAATTTTTTCTTTGCTTCTTTCTATTATCCATTCAAGTATTCTGAGATTATCACCGAAACCGGGCCATAAAAATTCATTCTTTTCATTAATTTTAAACCAGTTTACATGAAATATCTTCGGCTTGTTCTTTAAATTTTCTCCTATTTCAAGCCAGTGCCTGAAATAATCCGCCATATTGTACCCGCAGAAAGGAAGCATCGCCATTGGATCCCTTCTGACCACTCCCTGTGCTCCATACTGGGCAGCTGTTACTTCAGACGCCATTATTGATCCCAGAAATACGCCATGCTGCCAGTCAAATGACTGATAAACCAGCGGTGCTACGGTTGCCCGTCTTCCGCCAAAAATAATTGCACTTATCGGAACACCTTCAGGATCGTCAAAACGAGCTGACACACTCGGACATTGTTTGATGGGTGCCGTGAATCTGCTGTTGGGGTTTGCGCCTTTTTTTATTTTACCCTCGGCATCAGTCATGCCGGGTTTCCATGGCTGACCTGTCCAGTCAATACCCTCTTCAGGAACCGGTCCGTCTGCACCTTCCCACCAGACAGTGCCATCTTTTTTCAGCAGCACGTTTGTATATATTGTATTTTTCTGTATTGTTGCAACTGCATTCGGATTGCTTTTGCTGTTCGTCCCGGGTGCAACCCCAAAAAATCCGGATTCAGGATTTATTGCCCACAAGGAACCGTCCTCCTTTATCCTCATCCATGAGATATCATCCCCGACTGTCCAGATCTTATATCCTTTTTTCTTTAATCCTTCCGGTGGAATAAGCATGGCCAGATTGGTTTTGCCACATGCGCTTGGAAAAGCTGCAGCGATATAATTAGTCTCACCTGAGGGTTTCTCTATCCCCAGTATAAGCATGTGCTCGGCCATCCAGCCTTCCTGTCTCCCCATAAAGCTTGCAATCCTGAGCGCAAGGCATTTCTTGCCAAGAAGAACATTTCCCCCATATCCTGAACCAACACTCCATATCGCATTATCTTCAGGAAAATGAAGTATTAATCTTTTATTGATATCTCTTTCCGCTTTTCCATGAAGACATTTGGTAAACTCTCCATCAGTTCCAAGTGATTCAAGGACATCATTGCCTGCTCTGGTCATAATAAGCATATTCAGAACAACATAGATGCTGTCTGTAAGCTCAACTCCGATTTTACTGAAAGGAGACCCCACCGGCCCCATCGAAAATGGAATTACATACATTGTTCTGCCTATCATTGAGTCTTTAAATATTGCTGCCGCCCTGCTGTATCCCTCTTCAGGGCTCATCCAATTATTTGTCGGACCTGCATCTTCCTTTAAAGATGTGCATATAAAAGTGAGATTTTCAGTTCTTGCAACATCATTTACAGCCGTTCTGTGAAGAACACACCCCGGAAGTATTTTCTGATTTAGCTCTATAAGCTCACCAGTACCAAGCGCCTCCTTTTCAAGTGCTTTCTTTTGTGAATCTGAGCCGTCTATCAGGACAATATTATCCGGTCTGCACATCTTTGCCATTTCATCTATCCAAAGACTTAGCTTATTATGTTTTATATTCATCAAATCTCCGATCTGTAATGATTTTTGCCAAATTGGTTGTTTAATAATTGCTTAATAATAATAATTATTAGCTTCCTTTTCAATATTTAGATAAATTTTAGAACAAACTTTTTATATATTAAATGTTAGATGAAATAAAATTCACATATATCAGATGCATAATATTTTTTTAAAATGCGATAGATGCAAAAAGGTATAAAGGAAAAGCACCCATGCTGATAAAATGAAGGATTTTTTTGCCAATTATATATTTTTAAAAAAACAAACTCTTTACGGCCCAAATAAATACCTTGGGAAATGGTAGTGCTCAGATAATAAAAAGATTTCTTGAAGAAAATCTTCCATCAGTAGTGAGATTTACACCCAGTCTATTTAAGCCTGCTTCATCACCAGGCGTAGGAATATGAGTCATGTGCATTTCGCAACCTTTCAGCCCGGAAAGCTTATTCATTGCCAGCTCAGCAGTATGATTTGTGGTAGAGCTTATTGATAATGCAATCAATGTTTCTTCCAGATTAAGGCTTTCTGAACTGGCATTAAGTATGCCCTTTTTTAACTTTGCAATCTGTGTTATCACCTGGGGAGACAATAAGTAAATTTCATCGGGAATATTTGCAAGAACTTTTATTGCATTAAGAACAACACTTGAAGCTGCATGCAGCAGGTGCGAATTCTTGCCGGTCACTATTTTACCATCTGGCAGCTGTATTGCTGCACCGCAGAATATCCCTTCATCTCCTTTTCCGGTTATTTCAGCTTCTTCTGAGCTCTTTCGAGCTATTTCTACAACTTTTCTATCCGTTATCTTCACTCCAAGCTCCCGCATCAGAAGATTGACTCTCTCGACTGTATCTTTTTTTTCTTTTCCCAGAATATATTCGGTATTATACCTGAAATATCTTCTGATAAGCTCCTGTTTTGCAGCCTCTCTTACAATGCCGTCATCAATTATTCCAAAACCTGCTCTGTTGACCCCCATGTCGGTTGGAGAGTTGTGTAAGGGATGGTCATTGCCGTCATCATTGTCGGATTGAATTATTCTGCTTAAAATAAGCTTTAAAATAGGGAAACTTTCCACATCACGGTTATAATTTACTGCAATTTCATTATACTTTGAAAGATGAAAAGGATCTACGATATTAAAATCCTGTATGTCAGCAGTAGCAGCTTCATAAGCAATATTGACGGGATGCTTTATAGGTAGATTCCATATTGGAAATGTTTCAAATTTTGCATATCCGGCTTTTACGCCATTTTTATAATCATGATAAAGCTGTGAAAGACAGGTTGAGAGCTTCCCGCTACTGGGCCCGGGTGCTGTTACCACAATAATGGGCTTGGATGTTTTAATATATTCATTTTTTCCGAACCCGTTTGGGCTGCATACCAAATCAATATCTGCAGGATATCCCTGAATTGGAAAATGATAATATACTTTTATTCCCCGATGCTCAAGTTTGTTTTTAAAAATAACTGCAGGTTACTGTCCTTCAAATCTTGTTATTACAACCGAGAGGATATCAAGACCCCATTCCCTCAGATCATCTATAAGCTTTAGAGTTGCAGCATCATAAGTTATTCCAAAATCGCCTCTCACTCTGCCTTTTTCAATATCCTGAGCAAAAATGCACAGAACAATATCTGCCTGATCTTTTAAAGTTTGAAGAAGACGTATCTTGACATTAGGATCATAACCCGGAAGCACTCTTGCAGCATGATAATCAAAGCAAAGCTTTCCGCCAAATTCCAGATAAAGCTTGTTGTCAAATTTTTTTACTCTTTCCAGAATTGCGCTGGTTTGTTCTTTAAGATATTTCTCATTGTCAAAACCGATTTTACGCATTTTATAACATGTATGCCAAAATTAATAATAAATATTATTTGTCTGCCCAAAATAAAAAATTCTTTTAAATCAATAATAGTAACTAAAAATCAAAAAAATAAAAAGATTAATATAAGATTTGGAAAATAATTTATGAAACATTCACAACAACAGACTTGTGGGTAAATTTATTTGAGTTTTTAAAAAGGTGCTTACAAATAAAATACGGTGGCGACCTACTCTCCCACACCGTTGCCAGTGCAGTACCATCGGCGCTAGAGGTCTTAACTTCTGTGTTCGAGATGGGAACAGGTGTCTCCCCTCTGCAATAGCCACCGTAAACTTACAGGATTTAAAAAATATTTAAAAGCCTTAAATAATCGCCTTAAATAATCCTTAAAAATCCAAAAACATAAAAACTTTTTCACAGCATTCTCTATAAGGTCAAGTCCTCGACCTATTAGTATCAGTCAGCTAAACACATTGCTGTGCTTACACTTCTGACCTATCAACCTTGTGTTCTGCAAGGGGTCTTACTCCATAAAGGATGGGAGAACTAGTCTTGGGGTGGGCTTCATGCTTATATGCTTTCAGCACTTATCCTTTACGAACTTGGCTAATCAGCAATGCTCTTGGCAGAACAACTGACACACCAGAGGTTCGCTCATCCCGGTCCTCTCGTACTAGGGACAAATCCCCTCAATTCTCCTACGCCCACAATAGATAGGGACCGAACTGTCTCACGACGTTCTAAACCCAGCTCGCGTACCGCTTTAATTGGCGAACAGCCAAACCCTTGGGACCGACTACAGCCCCAGGATGCGATGAGCCGACATCGAGGTGCCAAACCACGCCGTCGATATGGACTCTTGGGCGTGATAAGCCTGTTATCCCCGGAGTACCTTTTATCCGTTGAGCGACGGCCATTCCACACTGAGCCGCCGGATCACTAGGACCAACTTTCGTTTCTGCTTGACCTGTAGGTCTTGCAGTTAAGCTCCCTTATGCCCTTATACTCTACGAGTGATTTCCAAACACTCTGAGGGAACCTTTGTACGCCTCCGTTACTTTTTGGGAGGCGACCGCCCCAGTCAAACTGCCTACCTGCCACTGTCCTGCACCCGGATAACGGAATGCAGTTAGAACTCCAGAATGCTAAAGGTAGTATCTCACCGTTGGCTCCACCAGAGCTGACGCTCCGGCTTCAAAGCCTCCTACCTATCCTGCATATAACAAACCAAAGTTCAATATCAGGCTACAGTAAAGGTTCACGGGGTCTTCCTGTCCTATTGTGGGAAATTGGTATCTTTACCAATATTACAATTTCACCGAGTCTCTCGTTGAGACAGCGCTCAGATCGTTACGCCATTCGTGCAGGTCGGAACTTACCCGACAAGGAATTTCGCTACCTTAGGACCGTTATAGTTACGGCCGCCGTTTACTGGGGCTTAGATTCAAAGCTTCGGGACGAATCCCTAACCTCTCCTCGTAACCTTCCAGCACCGGGCAGGCGTCAGCCCCTATACATCGTCTTACGACTTAGCAGAGACCTGTGTTTTTAGTAAACAGTCGCCTGAGCCTTGCATTGCAACCACCTCGAGCTTAAAAAGTAAATTCTCTCACCCTACCGTGGTACCCCTTTTCCCTAAGTTACGGGGTTATATTGCCGAGTTCCTTAACGAGAGTTATCTCGATCACCTTAGTATTCTCTACTTGCCTACCTGTGTTGGTTTTGGTACGAGAACCAGATTACTAACTAGAGGTTTTTCTAGGAAGCATAGGATCAATTACTTCACCGCAATTGGCTCGGCATCACGTCTCGGGCTTAACGTCAACCGGATTTTCCTAGCTGACACCCCACTCGCTTGCACGCAGACAACCAAACCGCGCTAACCTACCTTTCTTCGTCACCCCATTGCTCAAACATAAACTGGTCGTACGGGAATATTAACCCGTTATCCATCGCCTACGCCTTTCGGCCTCGGCTTAGGCCCCGACTAACCCTGGGCGGAATACCCTTCCCCAGGAAACCTTAGGCATTCGGTGGACAGGTTTCTCGCCTGTCTTTCGTTACTCATACCGGCATTCTCACTTATATAAAGTCCACCCAACCTTACAGTTGAACTTCAATCCTTATATAACGCTCCCCTACCAATTTACTTACGTAAATTCCATGG
>DUQM01000030.1 GCA_012837825.1 Actinomycetota bacterium
AATATTAAAACAGATTGTTAAAAAAATATATGTATTAATGCAATATACATATTAAAAATCAGTCAAAATCATTATTTTTAAAACTGCTTACAATATCCTCCTCTATCTCTTTTGGAACAAGATCCCTGATACAACCATTAAGACTTGCAACCTCTTTTACAGCACTTGAGCTCAGATAAGCATATTTCGGATTTGAAACCATAAAGAAAGTTTCAATATGAGGCGCAAGCTTCTTATTCATCTGAGCCATCTGGAATTCATATTCAAAATCCGTAATAGCTCTCAGACCCTTGATTATTACATTTGCTTTTTTTTCTTTTGCAATATCTATAAGCAGGCCGTCATATGACATTATTTCTACATTTTTTAATCCCTGCAGAGATTTGCTGATAAACTCTATTCTTCTCTTTAATGAGTAAAGAGGTGTCTTTTTTGGATTATTTGATACAAGAACTATTACTTTGTCAAAAATCTTTGAACATCTGCAAATAATATCTCTGTGCCCTTCAGTCATGGGATCATATGTTCCCGGACATAAAGAAATTTTCTTCATAATTGATTTTTTATTTCAATGATAAATAAATGACCTTCTTTTCACCAAATGAAGATACTTTATCAATATTAAAAAGGCAAATTTCCTCTTCAATATCCCTTTTAAAAAAGAACTCATAAATTATAACACTATTTTTATCAATAATCCCACCATTATATAATAAATTAAAAACCCGAATCATATATTCTTTGCCGATCTTAAAAGGAGGGTCTAGAAAAATTACTTCAAAAATATCTTCATTGAAATTAGACAGAAATTCTGCTACGTCCTGTTTCCTTATCACTGCTTCTTCTTTTATGTCCTTTAATAGTGCAAGATTTTCCTTCAGAAGTTTGACAGAGTCAAATGAATTATCTATAAAATATACTGTTTCGGCACCGCGGCTTAAAGCCTCTATTCCAAGCGAACCGCTGCCTGCAAACAGATCAAGAACACTGCTATTATATATACGCGAGCCAAGAACATTAAAAATACTTTCTTTTACCCTATCCAAAGTAGGTCGTATGGATAGATCTGATGGACCTTTTAATTTTCTTCCTTTGAACTTACCGGAAATGATTCTTATTTTAAAATCACCGCATTTCTATTTTTCCATAAGAAAAGAATTTTACTCAACTGAAAAAATATAATTATAAAATGGCTGATCGCCTTTATAAAATTCTATTTCAATATCAGGATAGTATTTCTTTATTTCATTTTTTATATCTTCATTTTCAGCTTCTGAAGAATCTTTGCCGGCATAAAAAGATATTATGCTGTCATCTTCCTTTACCATGTCTTTTATAAGTTCAATTGTCGCGCCTATCAGATTATCTGAAATGACTTTTATCTTTCCGTCAAATAATCCTATGAACTGACCTTTTTTTATTTCACCCACAAGAAGATTGGCATCCCTGACTGCAACAGTGACTTCCCCGCTCTTGATTCTCTTATAAGCTTGTTCCATATTCTTCAAGTTATCATCCATTACAAGATCCCTGTTAAAGTTTAAAACTGCATTTATGCCCTGTGGTATGGTTTTTGTCGGAATAACTGTTACATCCTTTCTGGCTATCTTTGCAGCCTGATTTGCGGTAAGTACAATATTCTTATTGTTTGGAAAAATTATTATTTTTTCGGTTTCAAGTTTTTTTATTGCTTTTACTATTTCGTATGTGGAAGGATTCATTGTCTGTCCGCCTTTAATGACTATATCAACTCCAAGACTTTTAAATATTTCCTCAAGACCTTCTCCATTAGAGACGGAAATCAAACCGTAGGTTGCAGCCTGTTTTTCAGCTACAGGAACTGATTTCATTTTTTCCATATGCTGGTCTACCATATTATTTATCTGAATTTCGTGCATAACTCCTTCCCTCAGCGCTCTCCCAAGAACTCTGTGGGGGTGATTGGTGTGGACATGCACCTTGACAAGACTTTCATTTCCGACAACCATTGCGCTGTCTCCAAAAGTTTCAATATCTTCTCTCAGCCGCAAAAGATTTATCCTCTGTCCGGTAATTATGAACTCGGTACAATAAATGTTCTTTATATCTGAAGAAACATTAAGATCCTTTAGCTCTCTGTCATCATAGGCATGCTGCTGTATTTCCGGAGAAACAGTCTGTTCTTTTTCTTTGTCAGTATTTGAAAGATTTTTTTCGCCTGTACTTCTTTTCAGGCTGGAGTCTATCTTGCCCAGATCCATCAGAGCTTTTTTCAGGCCGACAAGAATTTCAAGTATTCCCTGTGCGCCGGCATCAACTACATTTGCTTCCTTCAATACAGGTAAAAGAAAAGTAGTTCTGACAAGAGACTTTTCTGTTTCAGAAATAATATTGTCTATAAATTCTGACAGAAAAACATTCTCATTATTATTTTCATTATATGTTTTTATAAAATTATAAAGATCTTTTATAATGGTAAGCATTGTCCCTTCCGTAGGGTTCTGGACAGAACCATATGCAAGAACTCTGGCGGAATTTAAAGCATTTTCCAGTATATCAAGATTGAAGGAATCACTTTTTTTCAATTCATCAAAAAACCCTTTCAGTATCTGCGCAAGTATTACTCCTGAATTTCCTCTTGCTCCCATAAGTCCGCCAAATGAAACAGCTTCAACCATAGCCTGCAAATCATTATTCTTTAACTTTGCAAGCTCCTTTTTTATAGATTTAAGGGTCAGCAGCATATTTGTGCCTGTATCTCCGTCAGGAACGGGAAATACATTAAGGTCATTTATCCTGGCTTCATTGCTTTTAAAGTGATCTACTATGATTGAAGTAGCTTTTTTTATATCTGAACTTTCAAGTTTAATAATCATTTGTATATAACCTCTTTTTTATATTGTTAAATCTTGTTTTGGGAAATAATATTAATAATAAACAAAACTTTAAAATTTTTAAAATACTATTACTGTTAAAAATACAGTTATCTGATTTTTATTTTAACAAAATATCATTTATTTTTTCAGCGATGACTTCAAAAGCTTTTTTGTTTAAATGCAGACCATCTTTATAAAGATAATCGGTATTATTTTCCGTGTCATCAAGAATCGTCCACAAATCAATAAAATCAGCCCCGGTATTCCAAGCTATATCCATTAATTTTCTGTTATGCAAATCCAGAATATCATTTTGCAGATTCAGATATTTTTCTGTCGGATTCAGCTGGTTTATTGTCCTGATTTTTTTTATTCTATACAGTCCGACTATTATAATTCTTTCATTTGTTTCAAAAAGCTTATTTAAAATATTTTTATATTTATTTGCAAATTCTTCTGCATCTCCCGCAAAATCTCCGGCATTTAATTCTTCCCAGTTAATATTAGACTTATTTTTGTCAAAATAGTTTTTAATAATATTTTCCAGCAGCGCATCATTTAAGCCATAATTCAGAACTGAAGCATTGTTTTTTCCCGGCTGAAAAAAATTAATAATGCCCATGTCCAGATCTTCAATTTTCGATCCGCCTTTTCCAAGATTAAGGACTTCAAAAATTTTATTTCTTCTGTTTTCGTTTAATTTCTGCCCAAGAATGACGGGAAAAGAATCTTTATAAGGGTAATTCCATCCGAAAGTGTTTGAGTCGCCCAGGCAGAATACATATCCTTTCCTGTCCGGTTCTTCTTTTTCTTCCGATTCTTCTTTTTCTTCCGGGCTGCTTCTGTCTTTCCGGCAGATATCTCTTATAAGTGAAATTGTTTCAATTCTGAATCCATCGTAATTAATATAGATTCTGAAAAAAGAAGCTGTTTTTATTATTAATTTTTTAATAATATTCATTACTGTTCATATTTTTCTTGTAAATTTAAAAATTAAATGTTAGCATTCTATCTTGTTTTTTAGCTGACTTTTTTTGCTGATATTTTATATTATCAGCAACCGGTAATAAAATTAATTTATATTATAGTCTTTATTTATAAACAGGAGAAAAAATGGCAAGCAGATGCGATATATGTAATAAAGAAGTTTTATTTGGCAGCAGTATCAGTCATTCACATAAAAAGAATAACAGAACTTTCAAGCCGAATATCCAGAAAGTTAGGGTAGAAATGAACGGTTCTGTAAAAAAAGTGAATATATGTACAAGATGTCTGAAAAGCAATAAGGTTAAAAAAGTAGTTTAAAATATAGTCTCTAAATATTTACCTTTTCAGTCTTCAATACTTCTCCGGTATCAATATTTATGATATTTATCATATTCTCATTGAAATTAATTTCCCCAACTGTCGGAGGAAAACCTCCTTTGGGAAGAGACGGACTTCCGGGATTAATAAATATCAAAGCGTTCTTTCTTTCTATTCTGGGAATATGGGTATGTCCGCTTACAGCTATATTGAATTTAAATTTTCTGCTAAGATCCTGTAATTCATTATCTCCTTTTTTATCTCCATGATGAATATATAAAATATTGTCTTCATGAAAGAAAAACCTGACCGGATCAAGTATATTGAAATCCAGTGCCAGCTGATCCACTTCGCTGTCACAATTTCCCCTGGCATATATTATTGGTTTTTTTACAGAATTTATAATTTTTGACAGCTCAAGGGGATCATAAGAATCTTTTATCATGTTAAAAAGACCATGATAAAACATGTCACCGCAATGAATTAAAAGATCCGCATCATTCAGTATCTCAAGTGCGCAGCTGACAGCTTTTATATCTCCATGAGTATCGCTCATAATTCCTATTTTCAAGTTAACTCCTTTTATTTGTTATAATATTATGCATTTACATACATCATATTTTTAAATTTTACTTTAATTTTATCAGCGAGCAAATACTTGCTCCCTCACTGTTTAAATACCAGGGTAATATTTCTATTATGTTTCCTGATTCCGGCAAACAGTTTATTTCCGGAAAATCCCTGACATTTTCATTTACCAGTCTTCTGATGCTGTCAGTATTATCAACTTTATATCTGCCTTCATTTTTATCCATAAATTCATTTATTAATTCTTCGTTTTCAATTTTGGAAAGAGTACAGGTATATAATGTAATTTTGCCTCCTCTTTTTAAATATGGCGCTGCATTATGAAGAATTTTCAAAGAATTTTCCTTAAAGATCTTAAGTCTGCCGATGTCTTTATTGTATTTGGTATCAGGATTCTTGGAAACAGTGCCGAATGAACTGCATGGCAGGTCTATAAAAATTTTGTCAAAATATTCATTATAATCATTGCTTTGATCTTTCTGTTTTTTATAATTATTTCCTCTTTTATCCGTTTGTAAAAAATATTCTTTTCCCGCATCTGCATTAATGCTTCTGATAATATCAGCACCCATTCTTTTCACATTGCCTTCCAGTATCTTTAACCGCTTTTCATTACTTTCAATTGCGATTATTTCTCCTTCATTTTTCATCATAAGCGCGCTGGAAACAGACTTTCCTCCCGGAGCAGAACATATATCAAGTACTTTCTCACCGGGCCCGGGATTCAGGAAATATCTTATGGCTATTTGTGAAGAAAGATTCTGGACAAACAATAATCCTTCGCGGATAAACTTTGAATTAATAAATTCTTCAAATTTATCTTTGATTTTAAAAGCAGTGCCATCAAGAAATGTTTCATAAGGTCCGCTAAAGAAAGAAGATGCGTCATCGTAAAAGTCTTTTTCTGTTATTTTCAGAGTATTTATTCTGAAATAAAATTCCGGATTTCTGTTCAGTGATTCCAGGATTTTTTTAAGAATATCTGAAGAATATGTCCTGCCCCAGTATCTGACAAGCCATTCAGGAAAAGAGTGCCTTATGCTTTCCTGTCTGTTCCTGTCTCTTACTTTTTTAATATTTTCTTCCAGAAACTGATAAATATCCGGTATTCTTGTTGCCTTGCGTAAAACCGCATTTACAAAATTTGCTGATTTCCGGCCTCTGAATCCTTTGATTATCGAGACGGACTCACTTACTGAACTGTAATCAGGAATACGATCCAGAAAAATAATCTGGAATAATGCAATCCTCAGAGCCAATAGAGATAATATTTCAATTTTCTCTATTTTCAGACCGGATATTCTTGAAATCAGAAAATCCAGAGTGATATATCTTTTTACAACACCTTTTGAAATCTGATAGATAAGACTCTTATCCTGTGGTTTCGGCTTTCTGATTTTCAGATACCTGTCAATTATATCGTTCAGGTTTCTTTTTTTGACAAAATATTCAAGGAGTATTTCAAAAGTGATTCTTCTGGAATTTTCCATTTATTTTTAATAAAAATATTCTCCGGTTTTAACCCTGTATCCGTTTAAAAAGTCGTGTACCGATATTTTATTCTTTCCTTCAGGTTTAAGCTCAAGCAATTTCACAGCTTCGTTTCTGCCGCAAAAAACAATTACTCCGTTCGTCTTGTCGGCAGCAATTATTTCTCCTTCTGAGGGACAAATGTCCGATTTGCAAGAAAGCATATGATTTCTATAGTCATCTGCAACTCCGGCGCTTAAAATTTTTATTTTCATATCTCTGAAACTGGTTTGCGCTCCCGGTTCCTGTGAAAAGGCCCTGACCTTGTTTATTATGTCTCTGGAACCTGATGACCAGTCAATTATAAAATCTTTTTTTTCAAATAATCGGGTATAGCTCGGAATACCTGTCTGCGGATATGTTTCAATAAGTCCTTTGTCTATAAGCTCCAATACACTGTTTAAAAGCGGAGCCCCTATTGTTATTATTTTTTCTTCCAGCATCTCTTTATTCTCATAATCACCTATCCTGAATAAAGATTGCGCATAAATATCTCCTTCATCAAGATTTTCATTGATACGCATAATGCTTATACCTGAATGGCTGCAACCTTCAAGCAGTGTGGTTATTATAGGGGAAGGTCCCCTGAAGAGAGGCAGTGCCGAGGGGTGCACATTAATAACATTATCGCCGGCAAATTCAATAATTTTTTTCGGAATAATATGACCAAAACTGACTATTACAAAGCAATCAAAATTAATTTCTTTTATTTTTTCGTAAAAAACATCATCAAGTTTAACAACCTCTATGACTTTGATACCTTTGCCGGATGCAAAAACTTTTACAGGGTTGGGGATTGTTTTTTTTCCTCTTCCTGTAATTTTATCTGTGTTTGTGACAACCGCAGCAATATTATGTTCAGCATTATAAAGATATTCAAGAAAAGGAACAGAAAAATCAGATGATCCAAAAAATATTATTTTCAACTTAAACCATCCTGTCCTTTATACTGCGGCGCCGGAATTGATATCTGCTATCTTCATCATTACCTCACGCTTCTTTCTGCTATCAAGATAGTCTATGAATAATTTCCCATCCAGGTGGTCAACCTCATGCAGAAAAATCCTTGCCAGCATTCCTTCGGCCTTAAAATTTAATTCTTCATTATTCAAAGACAGAGCTCTGACAGAAATTTTTTTAGGCCTTTTCATCATACAGGCAATTGAATAGACGCTCAGGCACCCTTCCTGCATTTCTTCTTCTTCATTATCAATTATTTTTATCTCAGGATTTATAAATACTCCTGTCTTATCCCATTTAACTACTATGATTCTTTTTGAAATGCCTATCTGGGGAGCAGCAAGACCAACCGCGCTGTAATCGTCACTGTTAATAGTGTCGAGCATATCCTGTATTATATTAAGTATTTTTTTATCTATTTTTTCGACTTTTTCACTTATGATCCTTAGAACAGGATCTCCCAGTTTTCTTATTTCCCTTATTGCCACTTATATTCACGCTCCGTTCAAAAGTTACAAAATCCAGTAAGGATCAACGTCGATTAAAACCCTTGCAGTTTTTTCTATTTTAAACTCATTGAACATTTTAGTAAACCTGCTAATGAAGTTATTGATATCAAAAGACTTAACAAGAATATGCCATCTGTAATTATTATTTATTTTTGAAAACGGTGAAGGAGCCGGGCCCAGTATTTCACACTCGGTATAGTTTTTTATTTTCTGAATATCTTTCGCAAGCCTGTAAGATACTTTGCTTATCTTTTCATAACTTCTTCCGGAAATAATAATATTAACAAGGTTGCTATAGGGGGGATATTTCAGATTTTTCCGCATCTTTAGTTCATCATTATAGAAAAGCTCAAAATTATCTTTCATAAAACTTCTGATTATCATTCCGTCTGAATTATAGGTCTGAACAATGACTTTTCCATCCTTAAATCCCCTTCCGGCTCTTCCTGCCACCTGGGTAAGTATCTGAAAAACTCTTTCATTAATAATATAATCCGGAAGAGAAAACATGCTGTCTATGTTTACTACTCCCACGAGGGTTACATCTTTTATATCAAGTCCTTTCGAGACCATCTGTGTTCCTATCAGAATCGACGGACTGGATCTGATAAACTCATTAAGTATCTTTTCATGTGATTTCTTTTTTGATGTGACATCTGAATCCATTCTGACTACCGAAACATCAGGAAATCTTTTTCTTATCTTTTCTTCGACTTTCTGAATACCTGTTCCAAGCATCATCACTCTTTTACTGCCGCATTGCGGACATATTTTTTTAAAAATGATTTCTTTGTCGCAATGATGGCATTTCAGTTTGTTCCCTACACTGTGGTAGGTGTAAGACAGATTGCAATTTTCACATTTCGGTATAAAACCACATTCACTGCATATTATGTATTTGCTATATCCTCTTTTGTTTATAAAAATTATCGCCTTTTCTTTTTTATTTACTCTCTCAAAAATTTCTGAATATAGCTTGTTTGTTATAATCTCATCTTCTGAAAAACTGTTTATTTTTTTTAAATCGATTATTTCCCTTATTACTTTGCTGTCTTTAAAGATTTTTTCTTCAAGTTTTAAAATGCTTGAATTCTTATCTTTTTCAAATCTGTATTTTATTCTTATCGAAGGTGTAGCGCTCCCAAGAACAATGGGAATTTCTGATATTTTGCAGAATTTCAAAGCTGTTTCTATGGTACAATATCTTAATCCTGAATTTTCTTTATATGATGTATCGTGAAATTCATCGATAATTATTATGCCCGGGTTTTTAAACGGGGTAAAAAGAGCAGACCTTGTACCTATTATGACTTTGCATTTTCCGGAAAGAATATCAAGCCACTTTTCATATCTTTCAGATTCGCTCATGCCGGAATGATATACACAGCAATTATCTTTAAAAACCTTTCTGAACATGGAATATAGCTGCGGTACCAGTGAAATTTCAGGCGTCAGTATTACGCTTGTCCTGTTTTTTTCAAGCGCTTTTTCCACACATCGTATATATACTTCTGTTTTGCCGCTGCCTGTTACACCTTCAAGCAGGAAATTATGATTTAGCGGTTTTTCAATAAAGCCTGTTATTCTTTTCAGGCAATTCAGCTGAGAACTGTTAAGGATTATTTCCTTATCCTTGTTTATATCATTATCCAA
>DUQM01000031.1 GCA_012837825.1 Actinomycetota bacterium
ATTAAACTACAAGGAAATTTTTATTGCTTTAATTATTTTTATTGCTTTATATTTTTTTGTACCAAATTTTTATAGTTATGAAAATTTCTTTTCAATAGTCACACAAATATCTATTTTAAGCTTTTTCGCTTTTGCTGTTACCTTTCCGGGTCTTATAAAAGAATTTGATCTTTCTGTTGGTGCTACAGCTGGCTTGAGTTCTACATTAATAGCAGTTCTTGTTAATAATAATATGGGATTACCTCAGGCGATTTTAATCGGTGTGGCAGTAGCTCTTGTATGTGGGCTTTTAAATGGTTTTTTAGTTATAGATATTGGAATATCAGCAATAATCGTAACTATTGGCACAGGTTTTGTTTTCAATGCTTTTGAATTAATACTTAATGGAGGAAGAAGAGTAGTTGCTCCTATGGCGATGACTGCTCTTACTACAAAATCATTCGGTCCTATTCCGATATATTTCATTTTCGGATTTTTTATGGTTCTTGTATTGTATTTTTTTTCATTGTGGACAACCATGGGCAGATCGATTTATGCTACCGGAGAGAATAAAACGGCTGCAAAATTTTCTGGTATAAAAGTAAGGATGTATGGTTATATGTGCTTTGTTGGTGCTGCTTTTCTTGCTGCGCTAGGGGGAATATTTGCAGTATCACATTCAGGCACAGCTCAGGTACAGGGGGGAGATAAATTCTTATGGGATTCTTTCATAGCATATTTTATAGGTGTTTCATTCTTCAGAGGTAAAAGGCTTTTTGTCGGAACATATGTAGGAGTAATTTTTACAGTAATTATAGGCCAGGTAATGATACTTGTTGGTGTTGAATTTTATTATGTTCAATTATTCAGAGCCATTATCCTTGTTCTGGCCATTATAATCAGTACCCCGATTTCACTGAGAAGAAGAATAAAACGGGCCTGAGTTTTGAAAGAACCAGACTTGCATATTTTTATATTTTCAGATTCTGAGACTGAATAATAATATATCATACACAGTTGTCAGTAAACTTGTATTAAAACAAGCAATTAAATATTTAAAAAATACAATAAAATCAGATTATCATATCAAATGTGGATAAAATAAAAAGTTTGGAGCAGGCATGAGCAAAGAATACCTAATAGGAATTGATATAGGATCCAGCAATACAAAAATAATGATATGCGATAAAAAATGCCGGATCATTTCCAATGAAATGGAAGAAAATGAAATAATTATTCCAAAACCAGGCTGGGTGGAATATGACCCTAATGAATGGTGGAGAAAAGTCAAACTGCTATTGAGAAAGTCATTATCCAAATCTCATATAGAATCATCAGAAATTGCTGGAATAGGCATAAGCAGTCTGGGCGGTACTGTGGTTACAGTAAATGAAAACGGTGAAACAGTATATAATGCCATACCCTGGTCAGACCAAAGAGCAGAAGAAGAACTGGAATTATTAGAAAGAAAAAAAGATATCATATTTAAAATAACAGGAAATATACCCAATATTTTAAATTCTACGTCCAAAATACTATGGTTTAAAAATAAAAAACCGGAAATATACAAAAATATTTATAAATTTTTCGAACCTACAGGATTCCTCGGCTTAAAGTTAACCGGTAATTTTACAATGGACTGGACTTTTGCTTCAGGATTTGATCTTGGTTTTGATTATAAAAAATTAAAATTCAGCGATGAGCTTGTTGAGAAGATAGGCCTGGATATAGATAAATTCCCTGACCTTCATGCCAATACCCGAAGCATTGGCGGCATAAATAGGGATGCAGCGCTGAAAACCGGGCTGGCAGAAGGAACACCTGTTTTTATAGGCGGCCATGATGTTGTTGCTGCTGCAGTGGGAGCCGGAGCCATATATCCTGGACAGGGATACTTTTCTGTCGGCAGTGCTGCCAATTTGTTGCTGATGACAGACAAAGATATTACAAGTCCCTATATGCTTTCTATTTTGCATATAGTAAATCCCAAAATCAGAATACTTGACGGTGTGCAAAGTTCGGTAGGTTTTTCCCTGAAATGGTTCAGGGACAACCTTGGAAGCATAGAAAAAGAAATATCTGAAAAAATTGGAAATCTCAGTGCTTTTGAAATTTTTGATATTCAGGCAGAGAAGGCATCTCCTGGTTCAGGAGGACTTATATATCTTCCATTTTTCTTTGGGAAATTTCATCCGGATTTTATGAAAAACACTTCCAGCTGCTTTATCGGAATAAGCCCGAAGACAAAAAGAGAGCAGATCATCCGCTCAATTATGGAGGGGACTATTTACAATATGTATGAAAATCTAGAGAGCGCTTTTTCTCTTGGAATAAAAGTTGATGAAATAATAACTAACGGAGGGCCTGCCAGAAGCAGGATATGGTGTCAGATAATGGCAGACATAGCAAATAAAAAAATAATAACTTTAAACTCACCAGAAGGTTCCCCGTTTGGGAATATAATACTTGCCGGAGTAGGCTCCGGGCTGTTTGGAAGTTTTGATGAAGCAATTGAAAATTTTGTAATCAGAGGGACAGTTTTTAATCCTGATGAAAAAAATCATAAGCTTTATATGAGATTGTTTGGCATATATAAAGAAATATCAGCTTCATTAAAAGATAATTTTACAAAATTAAAAGAATTAAAAACCAGCTTCAATCTGGTTTGACTGAAAGGAAATACAATGTTATCAAGAGAAATAGTTTTGGCAGCTTTAAATCATGAAGAAACTGAGAGAGTACCTATTGCCATTGGAGGATCGGCATCAAAATTCTATACTTCTACCACTCTTGAATTAATGAAGCATTATGGTATTCCGGAAGAGAGGATACAATATGCAGCAGCTGGTTTCAAATACATTACTTTTTCTGATGAACTGTGGGAAAAAATGGGTATTGATGTTAGATATATTTATCCAGATACACATGGCGAAAAATTACTTGAGGCTCAGAAAAATCACGGAGTTTTCATCAATAAATGGGGTAGTAAATTCACATTTAGAGATGATGACGGAGAGCATCTTAATATTGAAGAGGATGTTGTACTTCCAGATGCGACAATCGAGGATCTGGATAAATATAAATGGCCAAAACCAGGTCCTGAAATATTAAAAGGATTAAAAGAAAGAGCAGAAAAATTAAAAAATGATAACAGATATGCAATAGGAATGTACAGACCTCTTGAAGTAGGAGTATTTAATACTGCAAGATATTTTCTCAGAGGGTCAGTAAAATTTTTTGAAGATATGCTTTTAAATAAAGATTTTGCAATAGAACTATTAAAGAGGATTAGAAAAGTACAGGAAGATTATTATATTTATTTATTAAAAGAAGTTGGGGAAATGGTAGATATTGTTGACATAGAAGAAGATCTTGGTATGCAGGATAGGCCTATGATATCTCCGCAGCTTTATAGGGAATTAATTAAGCCTGAACACGAAAAACTTATTTCGACGATAAAAAAACATGCCCCTCAAGCAAAGGTTCTTTTACATTGTGATGGATCAGTTAAAGAATTAATCGCTGATTTTATTGATGCAGGGGTTGACATATTAAATCCGATACAGGTTAATGCAAAAGGAATGGAACTTAAAACTCTGAAGAAAGAGTTTGGGAAAAACATTATATTTGCTGGTGCTGTAGATGTTCAAAAACCAATGATGGGTTCCATTGAAGATGTCGAAAGATGTGTAAAGGAAACAATAGATATAATGGCTCCCGGAGGAGGATACCTGCTGGGTCCTTCTCATAATTTTAGTTCCAATATTAGTTATATAAATATTATAGCGATGGTAGAAACTGCTCGAAATTATAGGTTTAGAAAATAGTGGAGTACTAAATTTAAGTAAAATCAGATAAAAAATTATCAAACAAAGTTTATGACACTACCATTTAATTAAATATTTTCTATTGCCTGACAATTTTTTGTTAAATATATTTTATTAATAAAACAGCTATTTTATAAATATCATCATCAGTATGCCGGCAATTGCAATAAGAATACCAAGAACAAGAGCAACTTTTGCACTACTTTCATTTCCGCGAACTATGTCCGTTTTATCTTTTACTGAAACAATAAACGGTTTTTTATCAGAAGGCCTTAAAATATTTATTTTATCTCCGTTCAAAACTGCATCTCCCAGCACAAAAAGCATTTGATTTTTGGGTATGGTGTTTTCTGTCATTCTAAAGCCAAGCATTCTTCCTGATGGTGTTTTATAACTGATATTTCTGAAATAGTTATTATTGGCTACATTGCTTTGTGGTTCAAATTTATCAAAAGTTTTTAATGTGTCAATTTTCAATCCCTGCTGATTTACATCAATATAAACAATATTTTTGCTCTGAGAATCTTTAAGGATTAGAGGACTGCTGCTTTTCTGATTATTTATATGGGTTTCAATCTTTCTTAAAACCGGCTGTTTATCTTTATTTTCGGAACTTGTATCAGCCACTTCGCTTACTGCGTATAGATCCGCATCAAAATAAGATGTATCATTTCCTGAAAAAGGAGCTTTATTTATTATTTTCGAATCTGCCTGTCCGTTTAATTCGACATAATGCCTGTATCCATCAAGACCTGCGGAGGCATTGTAGGCCAGAATATCTTTCAGCTCGTCTATTGAAGTTCTTTTCATAAACTTTATGTCAATGTTTTTATTTCTTACCCTGATAGGTACAAGAATGCTCAACAAAGCTCCGCCTATCACCAATATAGATCCAATTATAAAACTCGCCATTTCCTATCTCCTATTCCTTTAAAAGCTCATCTTTTAATCTTTGAAGTTCTGCGTCTGCCGCCTTGTCTTTTTCTATTTTGGCAAAAGGATCGTTTATTTCAGCATCAAGTCCGGAAATTTCAGAAGCTGCATCCGCCTGTGCCTCTTTTTCAGCTATTTTTCTCTCCATTTTATCCATCTTGGCAAATGCACTTGTACTGTCAATACTGCCCAGCGAATCCGAAACTTCTTTTCTGGCATCAGCCACTTTATCTCTTGCAAGAAGTATTGCCTGTCTGTTTCTTGCTTCAGAAAGTTTCTGTTTGAGGGTTTCCACCTGGTTTCTCAACATGCCAAGCTGGGACGAAATATCATCACTCATCTTCTGGTATTGTTTTACATTTTCATCTGCTTTCAGCTTGTTATCAACGGCTTGTTTTGCAAGTTCTTCATTTGAATCCTTGAGAGCTGTTTTTGCTCTTTCTTCCCAAAGTGCTGACTGAGCCTTTGACTCTTCAAGCTGTTTTTGCATCTGTCTTTCGCTTGCCATTACAGTTCCAAGGCCTTGTACAGCTTTCTGGAGTTGTTCTTCCATATCGATAATTATCTGTTTGATCATTTTTTCAGGATCTTCCGCCCTGTCAATAAGATCGTTAATGTTTGCCTTTAATAGGTCTGCAAGTCTTGAAAAGATTGCCATTATGATTACCCCCTTATAAATAATGCCGTTTATTGCTTAACAAAGACTGTTAAGGATAAAACTGTTTTGCCTGTTAAAAAATATTTAAAAATAATAATAAGCCAATTTAAAATTGCTTTCAATAAATTATTTGTTTGTTGGCAACTTGTTAAAATTTTTAAAAAAATGCTGTTGCTGTTATGAGAGTGTCTGTATTCTGTATTGCTCTTGTTTAAATAATAGCCAAATCAGATAAAATTATTTATAGAAAAATATATATTCCCCATAAAACTCTTTGATTTTAATTTATAATCGTTATTTAATAATAATTTATAATCCGGGATTATCCAAATCAGGAATTATTTAATATCCGGGATTACCAAAATTAAATATATTAGTTATTATTATGATTATTTATCAGGATTATTAAGAAAACACCAGAAACAACATAAGAGAATGAATATACTTTTAGTTCGTCCGGTTACAAATAAAATGCCAATAATAATACCTAATCTTGGGCTTGCATATCTTTCAAGCCAGCTAAAGAAACATGGACATTCCGTTACCATACTTGATTGCGCAAAGCTTAATTATGGTTACAAAGATTTTAAAAATTTCCTGGACTCTGGCAATTTTGACATTGCAGGGTTTCAGCTTTTTACCTGTGATTTTTCATCAGTCCTTAAAATGGCAGGGATTGTAAAGGAGGTAAATTCAGATATTATCACTATTGCAGGCGGTCCTCACATATCCGGACTTCCTGAACATACAATGAAGGAAATCGTAAATCTGGATTATGGGTTTTATGGAGAAGCTGAAATAGGAATTGTTAAATTCTGTGAATATATTTCCGGTAAAGGCAAAGACAAGGAAAAAGAAACAACCGGAAAGTCCGATATTCCGGGCCTGATATTCAGAAAGGGAGATGAGATTCTGGTCAATGAGAGAAATGCAATTGAGAATCTTGACAGTATTGATTTTCCGGACTGGGAATCAATAGATCCGAATACATACCCTCATGCGCCTCACGGAACATTTACAAAATCGCTCCCGACAGCCCCGATAATTACTTCAAGAGGATGCCCTTATTCGTGCACATACTGTGGTGTAAAAAGCACTACAGGAAGACGCCTCAGAATGCGCAGTCCTGAAAACATTATCAGTGAAATTGAACTGCTGATTAAAAAATATGGAGTAAAAGAAGTGCATATTGAAGATGACAACTTTACATTCAACAGGGAAAGGGTAGTTGAATTCTGCAATCTTCTTCTGGATAAAAATATAAAGATTAACTGGGCATGTCCCAATGGTGTAAGGCTTGATACTTTGGATGAAGAGCTTCTGAAGTTAATGGAAAAGTCCGGATGTTATTCTTTTGCTGTGGGTATTGAATCCGGTTCACCCGGGATTTTAAAAGATATGCGCCGACAGGTAACTGTAGAAAAAATGAGAGAAAAAATAATGCTGATAGCAAATACCACAAAAATTAAGATGACCGGTTTTCTGATGGCAGGTTATCCCACAGAGACAATTGAAGACATTGAGAAAACTATTAAATTTGTAAACTCTCTTCCTTTAAACAGAGCACAGTACAGCAATTTTTTACCACTTCCGGGAACAAAAATATTTGATGATCTGATGGAAAAAGGTGAGATAGATTTGAAATCTCTTTCCTGGGATAACTTTCAGGATAATGCAATAACATATTCTCCCCCGGGAATTTCGCTGAAGCAGCTGCATAAAATTTTAAAAAGTGCATTTTACAGATTTTATTTTCGTCCAAGAATAATTATCAATCTTCTAAAAGAGATACATTCTTTTAATCAGTTTAAATTTGTGCTGGCAAGATTTATAGATATTTTTAAATAATATTATCAGCCGAATTAGCAACGGTAAAAGATTTTTATAATTAAAAAAGCACCAAACAGTTTCAACCCGGGAGGTGCTTTTTACTTATATGAATGATTTATAGATTTTTTATTAATTATTAATTATTAATACAGGATTTTTTTCATGACCTTATTTACTCCAGCTCAAAATCCTTTTCTTCAAGATTTGGATAAATATCCTTGAGAGGAGAAAGATCCCTGATAGGGCATTTATCCAATTTAAGGACTTTTAATTCCGTCAGATTAGCTATTGGTGAAACATCGCTTACTTTTGTTTCAACAAATGTAAGTCTCTGCAAACCTTTCATTTCCGAAAGAACGCTTAAATCTTCAAATGGCGAGTAGTCTATATGAAGGCCGAAAAGATTAAAATTTTTAAGAACACTGTAATCTTTTGCCTGGCAATTGAATAATGACAGAAATCCAAGTCCCTTCATATCAGCCAGAGGGCTAATATCTCCAATATTATTACCGCCAAGACACAGTCCTTTCATTTTAGTCAGTTTGGCAAGCGGACTTATGTCAGTTATTGCATGAAACTGAAGTTCCAGCTCTTCAAGATTTGTAAAATATTTTAACACGCTTATATCTTTAATCATCATTTCTTCGGGCGACTGCCATTCTATATCGCCATCAATTTTTTTTACTGTTTCTGCTTCACCAACTGTTATGTCGCCTTCTGGCTTTTCCATGGCAGCTCGTATTTTCTCTTCCAGAACAGGATCATTAAAAACAATAACCTCGGATTTAGGATCTGGTATTTCTGTTGTTTCAGTCAATTCTGTTGTAACCTGTTCTGCAATGGTAGTCTGAGTTTCAGCATCCTGTGAAGCTGAAGAAGTGCATGACACAGCTCCAAATACCGAACCAAGCATAAGAGTCAAAGAAACAATTACACAGTAAATCTTTTTCATCTGCTTACTTTCTCCTTACATTTTTTAATTTCTTTTGTTTGATAAATGTTGTAATAAAAAAATCCAAGGAACACTTTAGACAAAAAATTATACTCTTCAAAAAACAATTTTTAAATAAGAAACTGATAAATTTTTCAGGTTACTTGAAATTTATTTTTAATAATAGAAAAGTATTACAAACCATACTAATATTTAATAAGAAAACATCTTAAAACCTGGGTTACTCAATGGGAAGAAAAGACATAGAAATAAAATATAAAAGATGATTTGAAATCATATTTTTTAAGTTTGTGAGGGATTTAATCAGGTAAAATATTTTGAGCTTAAGCCAATATTATTTCCTCTAAAATCTCCCGGCTGCATTGAAAGGAGCTGATTTTGTTAATGAATTTGGCGCCAAATTATATGTCCCCAAGCTTCCAGCAGTAGAATGTATACAGGAGAATTCCTGCAATGAAAAATAACAGCGATATTGCGATAGTCAGTATGATATTTAAGACGGACAGGGGATTATAGCCTATATCTCCTATAAGGTAAGTGATAATTATAGAATTCGTGGAAGACATCGGCCATATCCGGGCAAACTTCTGAAGTACAGGTGGCAGCATTGCATACTGGAAAAAGATCCCTGAAATTGCTGATGTTACAACTGCAATTCCTACACCTGTCATTATGGAACCCTGAACACTCTTTATAAGAGAACCAATAATCAGCCCTATACCTGCAGATGCAATAGTTCCAAGCATTAAAAATCCCAATGATTTTAAAAGTCCCGTTAAACTAATATTAAATCTGGCGC
>DUQM01000032.1 GCA_012837825.1 Actinomycetota bacterium
ATTTCTTTCCTCAGCCTGAATGGATCATAGATGCTTTTCATGAAAAAATTATGCCTCTGAAAAACTATGTTGCAAAAAATAATTTTTCAGATGATGAAAAGGTAAGAATCTATAAAAATGGTATATAGAATCAGTATTACTTCAAATTTCTAAAATTGGTTTTTTACTATTTTGCAGATCTTAAAATCAAAAATATAGCTTGAAAACAATAAGCAGTAACCAAGCTATATTTTTGATTTTAAGTTTATATGAAAGCAGACTATGACAACAGTAAATAAGTTATACTTAAAAAATTACTTAAGATCATCCTGTTCGTTTGTGTAAGAAAAGAACTGGCCTCTGTTCATTAATTTATGGGTGTTAATCTTTTCACCCTTGAAAGTATCGCACATTTCAGCATAATCATCTTTCAATCCCTGCCAGATATACTGATGTGACGATTCTTCCACAGATAAAGAATCCCAACTTCCATTAAAGAAAATGTTTCCATTGTCATCCGCCGCCATAGATTCTATCATTGTAACATTTCTGTTATCCTGGTCTATAATTATGCCATGATCTATTATTTTCTGCTTATCTTCGGGATTTAAGGAAATGCTTCTTAAGTGTAGCTCGTCTTCAAAATTAATATTTTCTTTTTTAAATTCCCTGATAAATTCGGAGCAATATTTCCTTGCATCATCCAGATTCTTATATTGAATATAAAAAACTCTGTTACTATTACATGCAACTGAAAGGAAAGTCGCCCCAATATATCCTAGTGGCTGAAAAGCTTCTCCTTTTTTAATATCCTTTGACGGATCAAAAAGCCAGAGCCTTTCATCCCCTCCACCAAGCCATCCCATTGTAAACAGACATTGCTTGTTATTGTTGATCCCTTCAGCCCAAGTCCAGCTTCGTTCTTTTTTTAAATTTTCATCTGCAAGTCTTCCGTCTGGAGACAGTTTTCCAACAGGTAAGACGTTTCTATATGATTTGATAGTACCTGAATCAGGTTCATAACAATATAAGTCATTATCATCGGTCCATAATGCAGGATTAAATTTTTTCCAGACAGTAAACCAGCATTTTCCTGAGTCATCGACATAAAACCAGAAGCAAGCACCTCTTCCTGTTTTCGGAACTTTGCCTAGATCTGCTTTTTCTCCTGTCTTTATGTCTATCTGATATAAATGACTTCCATCTTTTTCCATGTCCTTTTGGGCAAAAGGAACAGAAAAAACATACAGTTTTTTATTGATTCTGTCTACGTTTATCGCTGAATAAATGGTGTAACCTGCTTTGACTATTCCAAAATCCCTGAATTTTCCAGTAGAAATTTCATATCCTATTACATGAGCCCCGGGATATTTTAGCATTGCTTCTTCCCAGTAGTTTGACAGATGGGTTGTATAATAAATCCACCCGTCGGCTTCGACTATTGGGCTGTGTATCTTTCCTTGAGGAGACGTTTTGCTCAAATCCTCACCGCATATTTCTGTCATATCTTCAGCAAGAATTTCAAGTTCTTCATTAGAAGGGTTAAACCTGAAAAAACTGCTTCCGTGCTTTGGAGAATGAGTGGAGGAACCAAAATAGCAAGAGCCGTCAGATGCAACTCGCATACCCTGCCATTGTCCATCAAAGTATTTATTTATTTTATTTAATGAGATTGATTTAACTTTGCAAGTCATTAAAGTCTCCTTTATTGAAAACTCTTCCCTTCCGAAAGATTTTCCGGAAGGGTTTTAAATATTTTTTTTCCACTATATTTACCAAATATCCTCAGAGATTTTCAATAACTGTATAAATCTCCATCTCATGGCTTGCAACAATTGGCTTCCATTTTTCTGTGAGTGAAGTCATTTCTTCCATTGAACCGAACTTCTCAACAAATTGCTCAAATTCTGCAAGACTCTCCCATTCGGTATCAAAATAAAATGTATTCATATCTTCTGCATCTCTGCCAGCAATGCATCTGTACGCTTTCCATGGCTTTACCCCTAATTTGTTTCTGAATTCTTCTTCTTTTTTCAGAAGTTCTATCGCCACGTCCGATTTTCCTGGAACAATTTTCAAAATTGCCCTTTGCATGATTTTCATTTCTAATCCCTTTCTTTATCCTTTTTATTTGTTATTTATAAATTCTTATTTTCCTTTAAAATATTTAAAAACAGCATGCAAAATCTCTTCTCTGTTAAGTTCAGATAAGGTCAAAAACTACCTTACAATTCCAAAAAGCACTGTGTAAAGCAGATAGGCAAAATCCGGAATTTCCTTCTCAATAAGGTTTCTTGTAAGCTTGATTTTCTTCTCAATTATTTCAGGAGTGAACTATTTATAGGTATAGCCTCCATACCCTATCCTTATATCCTCATTTGCTAGCTTTATAGCATTTTTTGCATTTTCCAACTCTTCTTTTGCAACCTGGACAAAAGAATTAATTATTTTCTCTAATTCCTGCGGATTTTTTACACCTTCATAAAGTTTTATTTTCAGTTTCTGGAATCTTAGAACATTATAGGCAGTTGTAAGAATGCATTTAAACATATCAGCTACTCCGTATTCTGTATGAGCAATTTCTTTATTATCAGCTTTTTCAATTGCCTTTGAATAATGCATCAACCCTTCATTCCAGAATTTCAAAGTCTGTAAAAGTGCATTTTCAAAAGAAATATATCCATATGGAAGAGTCCAGATCAAATCGCTGAAAAACATAGGGGTTTTATTTATTTCTTTTAATTTTTCTTCATCATCACAAAATTCATTATCTACATTCTGCTTGTGAAAAAAATCACCCGGCAGTTTTGATTCATTTTGAACATCAAGTACCAAAGGATGGGCCGGGCCAAAATGAAAAGGGCCTCTAAAATATGGCAGTCCTGTCATTGCTGCAGAAAACGGAAAATAATCCCATGCTTTATTAAAAGATTCCCACGCGTCAATACAGTATTTTATTGAGTTTTTACCAAAAAACTTCTGAGCTATTTCTGAAAGACATTCTTTTTTGTCTTTTAGGGGACTCCACATACATTCATAAGCAAGCTCATCACTCATTGTTCCGGTAAAACCATTAATGTGCCAGCATCCCAGCATTCCGTCAATCCCTATCTTTGCTAGCTCTGAATGTCTTTCATACCATCTTCCCAACACCGGAATATAAGGGATACTGTAAGCTTCTATTGTGGAAGATGAATCTGTTTTGGCTATCAGATCAAATGATTTTTCCTTTACTGTCTTTGCTATTCTTCTAAATCTTTCTGATGGACCAGTTACACTAATATCACAATCAAATGCAGGTGCGGTCACTCCCTGACGTGTTAGTGGGGAATCTTTACTTGGAGATTCCATAACTGCAATTCCTTCAGGAAGAGCTTTTATCAAATCAAGATAATCGTTATCTCCTCTGTACCAGTAAAATGCACTGTAAGGCCAGACAATAATATCTATTTTTCCAGACGCTCCGTCAAGAACTGCTCTTACCTGTCTGCTAACTAACTTAACAGGATCTTCATTTACACAACGAGGACATGAAGTAGTCTTTTCTTTTCCAATCGCTCTTGTATAGCAGTGAAGAAAACATTCCCCTCCAATTATCAGAATAAGTCCTTTTAGTAATGGAACATCTTTGACAAGATTTGCCACAACTTCTTTATAAAACTGCAACACTACCGGAGATGACGAGCACAGACAATGGCTTCCTTCCCAGAATTTCGCACCTTTTAACTCAGGATGGTTCTGAAAAACTGAAGAGTTCGGGCTTATTATCATACTTGGAATTAGATAAAGGCCAATGCCGTATTTATCTGCTTTTTCCGTAAGATTGTTTAAATAATCAATAACTTTGTCTCTATCCGAGGCATTCAGTTCAGGTATTGCCTCCGACAGTGCATAGGTAAAGAATTTATCCGTTATAAAAATACCGTTATATCCGAAATGAGACATTCTTGAAAGATATCCGTCCAGATAAGCATTATCTTCAGGCCACCCAATCGGAGGGTTGAATGCTGTCGTCGTTATTCTTCTTTTTAAAGAAGTCTTGCGTTCTATTTTTAAATTTTCAGGCAGTAAGCCATTATATTTAACCAGAAGTCTTTCAGTGTAGTATAAACCCTGTACTGCACCCATCTCACTATTACCAATTATTGTTAAGACATTGTCCTGCAAAATAATATTATAGGAATCATCGTTCTTATCAGTATCAGAAATATTTATAATAAACCCGTTTGATTTTTCTTCAGCAGTAATTTTTTTAACAAATGCATTAATCCGTCCGGATTTTGATAAAAAATCTTTAAAATCCTGAGCAGCTATTTCTAAACGTGGAAAACCTGATGGTATGGCAATTCTGATATCTTTGCCAATAATACTTATCAGGTTTTCACCATTAAAATTAAAATCATGCGGAGATTTATTTAAATAGTTCAACATTTCCTTAATCTTTGAATCGTTCTGGAATGTCATTACAAAATACTCCTTTCATTATTAGATACAAACAATTTGCAAATCGGCTCTGAAATATTATTAATTGGAATTTATCTCAGAATATATTTCCTCTAATTTATTGATTATCTTTAAGTATTTGTTTTTTGGATTTTCATAATATTTCTTCATTGGCTCCTTAGGTTTATATTCTTTTTCAACTCTTATTATCTGGCTGCTTAAAAGTGATTCGTATCCTTTTTTTATTTCGTTTCCAAACTTAGAAATCAAAAATCCTCCTATCAGTTCAAACGGTAGATTGTTCAGTCTTACATAATCCAAATCAAGAATGCTGGCCTTTATTTCATTTTCATAATCATTAAGAGAACCACCACCGATTACTTTAATGCTGCTAAATCTGTCATCATCAAGTTTATTGACTTTTTTTATAGTATTAAAAGCGTTATAGAGCTCATAGCCGGAAGATTCAAGGATAGATTTATAAAAATCATTAATATCATGTTCCCATTTTGCACCTATCCAGCCTCCTCTGAAATGTGGCTGGGAAGGACTATATCTTCCACCAAAATGAGGGATGAAATATAGTTTTTCCTTATCATTAATTGTTTTTTTCAATAATGAATCTCTCTTGCTAATATAATTGAAATTCTTCAGAAACCAGTCAAGTGTATAGCCACCTGCAGCAATAATTGCTATCTGATAATAGATATCTGAAATACCCGAATATATTGAATGCAGGCTCTCATATTCAGTATCCGAAATATAGGTATTGCCGCAATAGCCCAGTATTGTGTAGGTTCCTGAGACATCTATGAGGTCATTTCTTTTATTAATCCCTGCTCCTATAAACCCTGCAACCTGATCACCGCAACCAGCTATTACTTCTACATCCTTAATGGTTTCAAATACACTGCTTTTTATTACACCTATTCTGTCTGTTGCTCTTTTTATTGCCGGAAGTTTGCTGATATCAATTTTGAACTCCTTACAAAGTTCTTTATTCCAGCTCAAGGCTTTAATATCAGCTATTCCGGTCATTGTCAGACAGCTACAATCAATGAAAGCTTCCTTGCAGGAAAGACCGCAGAGCCTGGAAGCAACATAAGACATTAAATTAATAAATTTTTCTACTCTGGTATATTTATCAGGAAATCTTTCTTTTATCCAAATGATTTTGGCTGCCATAGTCGCTATCCCACCGGAAGATTCTCTTATTTCTTTTCTGTAATTATCTTCAAGCATGCTAAGATATTCATTGTATTTTGTGTCAACTGAATAGCTCCAGGGGAAAACAATATTAAAATCTTTATCTATGCCAAGAACACCGCCCATTTGTCCGGAAATCATTAAAGAATGTATTCTGCTAAAATGATCCGGATGCCTGTTTTTCATCTTATTGATTTCTTCAAAAACTATTCTTAAATACTCGTCAGGATCCTGGTAAATTATTTCTCTATAATAAGTACTTGCATCTCTTTTTGAATAGTAAATGAAATTACCATCCTTATTTATAAGAGAACATTTTATCCTGCTTGTTCCCAGATCTATACAGATATAACATTCTTTCATAGGAAAATCCTTTTCTCCCCCCGTCATCAAACCAATAATCAATATCCTGTTTCCCAGTTGTTTTCTATATCACTTGCTATGGTCTCAGAAACATATACATCGGTTCTTAGTGTCTGAAGAATGGACTGCGGAACAAGAGGCGTAATTTCTCCATGAAGACACAGTCTTGTTGCAAGTCTTTGCCATGATACTGCTGTACCGCACACTGAAAGGGCATGGATGTCTATTCTGTGCTTTGCTCCTATTACATCTTTTGGACCTATTGTTGCAGCCCTTGGAGGAACAAGAGCAAGATCTCCGCTCATGCCAAAGCTTCCATGAAGTGAGTTCTGGGCTATTGTAAAAGGACTTAGGGTAACTATTCTTGCACCCATATCTTTCCATTCTTCAAGGCTTTTAGCACTAAATTCAGGAGCATCTGGTTCAATAAATGCCAGATGTCCTGTCCATCCCGGCCCGCTGTAACATATGTCGGCACCTCCGTGCTCTTGTATCATTTTGCTGTAGTCTTTTATATTGTTATTTGTGGGAGTCTGAATATTTTTTTCATCAGGCCTTAAGTCTTTGTCTATCTGGTAATAGAAATATTGTTTTAATGATCTCATAAAGCTTTGAGGATAAGATTCAGGGGCAATATTTCCGTTTTCATCAGCATACTCATCCATATTAAATGTGTACAGGTTTTTACAGTTTACCTGGAATTTATTTATCAAATAAGCTACTTTACGATAACAGTGTGCGGGGTTTGGAAGTATCATCACTATCTTTTTGTTTTCATCAGCAGCTTTCTTTATTCTATAAAACATGTCAGCAACCCAGATAAGCTCGACATCAGAATCCCTTACAACTTTTATCTTAAAGTCGGGATTAGGGTGGTTGCACATGTCTCCTCTTTTAATCCTTCTGGCTTTTTCTAAAAGCTCCTTGTTTTTGTAAGGAACCCATTTTGAAGGACTGTAGTCAAATCTCTCCATTAATTTTTACCTCCGTATATGTAAACATTTTAATTGCTCTGGCTTTTACAGGACTTTCTTTCCTTCTATAAATACATCCCTGATGGCAAAGTCTTTGTTAAAGGTTATTAAGTCAGCATCTTTTCCGATTTCGATACTTCCTTTTTTACTAGTTAACCCAAGAGAGTGAAGCGGATTATATGAAGCCATTCGTATAGCCTGGTTTAAAGTTGCTGAAGTGTTTTCATAAAAATTTTGAACAGCTTTAATCATTGGTATTGTACTGCCAGCTAACCCTCCGTCTTCAAGTCTTGCGACATAGGGATTTTCATCAGCAAGGTTTAGCTTTGTCACACCTATATTATATTTTCCAGCCGGAAGACCGCTTACACTTAGGGAATCGGTCACGAGGATTATATTTTCATCACCCTTGCATCGAAAAATCATTTCCATTATGTTTGGATCTACATGAGTCAACTCTCCAATTACCTCAAGCTTAAGTTCATCACGTATAAGAATATAGCTTTCAAATCCGGAACTTCTCACCCCAGGTTCTTTATGGCTCATCTCACCCATGGCATTAAAAGCATGTGTAATATGGGTTGCACCTTTATTGATTGCTTTTGCAATATCGTCTGGCTTTGCATCTGAATGTCCCAGAGATGAAACAATACCCTTGCTGGAAAGCACTTCAATAACATCAATGCAGTTTTCAAGTTCTGGTGAAAGGGTCATTATCTTTAATAGTCCATGGGAATTATTTATGATTTCTTTGCATTCACTTGGGTCAGGTTTCCTTAAAAATTCCAATCCTTGAGCACCACGATACTTGTGACTTAAGTATATTCCTTCTATATGTGTACCAAGAATTCTTGGAAGATTTTTATTTTTTTTATCCTTTATAAAAGTATTTATTCTATCAAATGCACTGAATATCATACTTATGGGAGAAGCAATCAGTGTAGGGAGATATCCTGTTATTCCCTGATTTAATTTACATTTTGATATGATTTCAAGATTACCATCAATGCAGTCTTCTCCCCCACCTCCATGAGTATGGATGTCTATAAGACCCGGACTTATAAAATGTTCATTTTTCAAATCTATAATTTCATAATTATTTTCATTAATGAAATTAATATCCTTATTAAGTAATTTCGTTATTTTTCCACCTTCAATAACGAGATTGCGGTCTTTTATGGTTTTAAAGGGCGAAATAATAACTCCATTTTTTATAATATAGTCTTTTTTAATCATACTTTTCCCCTATAAACTTTTTAAATCCAAAATATTTTTAATCTCTTTAATGTCAACTGTGGTTTTTAATAATAAGCTTTAATATAAATAAACTCTCTTTATTCGGTCACTGTCGTAAGACTCTTTTATTTACTCTTTTGGGCTGAGGGCAACGGCAATTAAGATTATCACCCCTCTGAAAATTATCTGCTGATCAACATTGGCGCCAAATATGATTAATCCATTATTTATGAGACCAAGTATTATTGAACCTATAAGTGTTCCTACAATTTTGCCTTTACCGCCATAAATACTGTTACCGCCAACTATAACAGCGGCAACAACTGTAAATAAATCTGATTCTCCATAATTATATCTTGCAGCAGCCAGCCTTCCTGTATAAAGCATTCCAGAAAGAGCAGCAATGAACCCCATTGCAGTAAAAAGCAGTATTTTAACATTACCAGTATTTATTCCTGAGAAAGTAGCGGCGATTTTATTTCCTCCAGTTGCAAGCACCTTGCGACCAAAAGGAGTATTATTCATGATAACATGTCCGATTATTGCTATTAAAATAGTCCAGATAAATAAAACCGGTAAAGCTCCCAGGCTTCCTTGCCCAAAAATAGTAGTAAATCTGTCATTAAGCACTGGAACAGCCTGCATGTTTGTTATCCATCTTGCAGCCCCATAAACAATGCCCTGGGTTGCAATTGTGGCCAGAAATGAAGGCATTCTTACTTTTACAACCAGCAAACCATTTAATACACCAATTAATGAACCAACTGCAAGTGAGGTGAGTACTGCTACTACTATTCCATATCTTTGGAGCATTAAGGCAGCAATTAGCGCAGAAAATGCAAGCGTTGAACCTACGGATAGATCCATTTCTCCACTGGCAAGAACAAAAGTAAACCCAACCGCTAGTATTGAAATAACGGATGTCTGTTTCAAGATATTCATTATGTTTGATGCAGAAAGAAACCCCTTGTCCGCCAAAGTGATGGCAAAAAAAACAAAAATAGCAACCATTATGAAATAAATAGCATTTTCATTTAAAATTCTTAATGATTTTGCCATTGCTCCATTTTTAACTTGTTTTAAATCGTTCATACACCATTTATCCTTTTAACAATTACAATAATAATTATATTTTTATTGATACTATTGAGCTGCATGCATTATCATGCTTTCTGTAAGCTCCTCGGTCTCTTTCCTAATAAATTCCTTAACAATTATGTTATTCTTCATCACCAATACCCTGTCGCAGATTCTGGCTAATTCTTCGAATTCTGAAGATATAAAAATGGAGCTTTTCCCTGAATCGCTAAAATCACGAATTAATTGTAAAATATCTTTCTTAGATCCTATATCAACACCCACATTAGGGTCATTTAATATCATAACGTCAGGATCTGCAGCCAGATTTTTTGCTATTACAACTTTTTGCTGATTTCCTCCAGATAAAAGTCTTATTTTTTTAAATATTGAGGTTGTAGCAATATTAAGATCTTTGACATATTTTTTTGATATTTCCCTTGCTTTTTTTTCTTTGAAGAAAATAAATTTTTTCAATTTATCAAGTATTGATAAAACTGTATTATCTTTAATGGTTTGATCTACTATCAAACCATGGGTTTGTCTGTCTTCGGGGACCATAGTGATTTTATATTTAAGAGAATCCTCGGGTTTTTTTATTGTCACTTTTTTTCCCTGTAGAAAAAGCTCTTTTGAAAGCTTTGGTTCTATTCCAAAAATAGATTGAATAATTTTTTCTTGGCCTGCACCAAGCAAGCCTGCAAACCCCAATACTTCTCCAGGCCATAATTTGAATGATATTTTTTCAGTTCCGCCTATATTCAGATCTTTTACTTCAAGCATAGGCTTATTATTTCTGTCAATTATATTATCCGGATTAAAATTAATTGTCTGAACTATTTTTTTACCTAACATTGCTTCAACAAGAACAGACATATCAAGTTTTTTTGTTTCATCCGTTAATATTTTCTGTCCATCACGAAGAACTGTAACCCTGTCACATATTTCAAATATTTCCTTAAGATGGTGACTTATATAAATAATGCTTATGCTCTTTTCTTTTAGTTTTTTTACAGTATCAAATAATAATTTGGCTTCAGATTGTCCGAGAGATGCAGTGGGTTCATCCATTATGACTATTTTACAATTATGAGATACTACTTTTGCTATCTCTACAATCTGCTTGTAGGAAATTGATAAATCTTTTAATATCGCTTTGGGATTTATGTCAATACCGAGGCTATTTAAAGTTTCGCTAGAAGATTTAATCATTTTTGCATCATCAATAATAGGACCTTTTCTGGGTTCTCTATTCAAGAATATGTTTTTTGCCACGGTTAGGTTAGGAATGAGGCTGAGTTCCTGGAATACCATGCCAATTCCGGCTTTTTTTGCATCAATAGGGCTTTGAAAACTTACTTCTTTACCCTCTATCAGCATTCTGCCACTGGACTTTTTATAAACACCGTCCAGTATTTTCATAAATACTGATTTTCCTGCTCCATTCTGGCCCACTATTCCATGTATTTCGCCTTTTTTTAACTCAAAATCAATATTCTTTAAAATCTGTACCCCCCCAAAGTCTTTGCAG
>DUQM01000033.1 GCA_012837825.1 Actinomycetota bacterium
AAGATTTTTATTATATTAAGGTCTCACATTCTGTGAGACCTTAATAGTTTATCCGGCTTTATTTGTTATTTTAAAGCCTCCTTAAATTAATATTATTTTAATACTAATTAGGAGATTTGCACAAAGTTAGTTACAGAACCAAATAAAATGCCGGATATTTTTTTAAGAACAATAATCTATCGCAGTTAGCACCATAATCCTTATCAGCTTAAATACACTGTCCACATCAACATATTCATCTATGCCATGTGGGTTTGCTCCTACTGGCCCGAGAATGACCACTTCAGTATTGCTGACTTTCTTGAAAGCAAAAGCATCTGTTGCATATGGAATTCCTTCTTCAATGTAATTTAATCCAAGCATATCATAAGCTTTCCTGATTGAGGTCATTGCAGTATGATTGGTATCAGTACTGTGTCCGTATAAAAATCTGATTACATTTTCAATTTTTGGGAAATTATCTTTAAAATCATCGTCCCTGCCCAGCTCGCTTTTTATAAAATCAAGAAAATCTTTTTTATAACTTTCTTCATTCATAAATGAATAAGCTTCAAGCCAGAAATAGATATGGCCTTCTGTGGGAACAGCCCCGGATTCCAGGTAGCTGGAACCTCCTGAATAAAACTGGTATGTAAGCAGCTTGATTTTTTGATCTTCACTATAGGATGAAGGAGCCTTGATTTCCTTTATCTTATCATCATATTTTTTCAAAGCAAGCGCAATCCTGCTTAGCTTGTAAATAGGATTGCTTAAATCTGTATCAGCACCTATGCCTCCCACACCCTTTTCTGAAACAGAAATTTTCCAATCTGTTCCGCCAAGGGTTTCTATTCCAACTTTGAGATTTGTGAGTTCCGGAACGATTGCAAAATCAATATCAGGATTTCTGAGTCTTGCGGCTATAGTTCCGTTTACGCCTCCGTTTTCTTCGTCAACAACACTCTCTGCGAAGACATTTCCCTTAAGACTTATATTTAATTCTTTCAGACACTGTAATGCAATAAATCCTGCAAGAGTTCCTGCTTTCATATCCGCAGCTCCCCTGCCATACATTTTTCCGTCTTTGATTTTTCCACTGTATGGATCTTCAAAGACAGTCCATTTTTTGCCATAATCAGGCATGGTGTCTATATGTCCTGAAAAAGCAAGGTTTCTGCCGCCCCCTCTTCCCTCAAGCTTTGCAACAAGGTTTGGCCTGTCTTTATAATTTTTAGGCACACCGTCTATAGTAGGAAAAAAGAAAGGATTTTCTCTGATTCCTCTGACTTCATCTATATCAAACAGATCAATATCTTTTTCCGGAAAGATTTTTGAAATTTTGTTATAGATATATTCCTGTCCCTGTTTTTCATTACCCCCGGGCGGAAGATTTACCGTATTGGTTGAAATAAGACCCGATAAAAAAGATAGTATATAATCCTCTTTTTTACTAAGCCATTTATCTATTTCTTTAATGTAAGTCATAATTACTTCCTTTACAAATATGCAAACATTTCCATGGATACTCCGATGGCAGAACTTTTCATCTCTCTGTCTGTCCCATACAGCAAGATGCGTAATGCCATTAAGACAATGCCATTAGAATATTCTAAAAACTGCTCAATATGTTTAATAGGTGCTTTTCAGTCAACTGTTTAATTTCTTAAGCAATATTTTTGTTGCAGCTTAGACTTAATTAAAATTCTATGATTTTTCTGGTCTTTGCTGATTCTCGTGCTGCAAGCGCAACCTTAACTGCATTTCTTCCATCTGTAAAAGAAGCTCTCTCTATGGGAAGATTTTTATCCAGACAGTCCACAAAATACTTGCATTCAAGATAATACGGATCTTTTTGTTCTGATTCCAGTTTGTAAGTGTGTCCGCTTTCTTCATATATTGTGACACTCTCTACTTTATCTCTTTGCTCAATGTTTTTCCCTGCTCTAAAATCCCAGTCTATTACAGCAGTTTCACATATTACCCTTAAAAGCATGGTAAAAGGAAATTCGCCCATGAAATTCCATCCGCCTTCCGCTACTCCTGAACCTCCATTTTTAAACTCTATTGAGGTAGCTACATGCGAAAGACCTCCCAGAGCCGGATTAAATATACCCTGTGCTTTCAAAAACGCAGGTTCCCCAAATATCCAGAGAAGATAATCAAGATCATGTATGGATAAATCAAGCACAGCTCCACCGCTGTTTTCTTCACTATAACCCCATTTACCCTCATACCAATCCGGAGGCACACATAATCTTGCACAGGTTGCATGAAGGGGATTTCCATATTTTCCGCTGTCTATTAGTTTTTTTACATTCACATATTCCGGCCAGAACCTAAGCGTCTGCCCTACCATGGCAGCTACATTGTTTTTCTCTACGTCAGCTATCATCTGATCTGCTTTCTCCACGGAAAGAGCTAATGGCTTTTCACACAATATGTTTTTTTTCGCCTCCGCTGCTTTTTTTACAAGTGTAGGATGAGTACCTGTGGGAGTGCAGATATCAAGTATGTCAAAGTCCTCGCTCTCAAGAAGCTTGTCGAAATCATCATAATATTTGGCGCCAAATTCAGATGCAAGCTTCTTGCCTTTGGCCTCCACCCCGTCCACTACAGCAACTACTTTGGCATTTTCTATCATTTTATATGCGCTTCCATGTGTTTCACCCATAAAACCAGCACCTACTATTACAACTTTTTGCATATTACCCTCCAATCTGAAGTATTAATTATTTGCTTTATTTTATTAGTTAATTTACTTTATTTTATATATAATCTATAATAGTCGAATTTTTAAAAAATCATAAGCTTCCCGGACTGCAGCATTGGTTTCTTCAAGTGATTTCTGGCCACCATCAAACGCTATCTCTATGCCTATCAAACTCTTATAGTCTTTTATCAGCTCAGACATCTTTTTGTAATCAGGATTTCCTTCATCGGGTGCAGGAAAATTCCATTCTTCAGATCATCTTCCGCCACGCTCTTTAAGACGAAGAAATCTTAGGTACGGAAGTGCCTTTACAAGGTCTTTTTCAGCCTTTACAGCATTATAAACATGGCATTTGCATATTATTTGTTATAGCTTAGCTTTACGTTTGGATGATGTTCCAAACATCCTGGCTAAGTTTATAACTTTTTTAAAGTATCTTCGTTAAGACCTTTCAGATACTGCTCCGCTAATGCCGACAGCCATAAGTATTAAAAATCCTGCAGCAACATCTCTCCAGAAAGGATCTACACCTGTGAGTACAAGCGCATTACTAATTAAGCCAAACATAACAGCTCCCAAGAAAATCCCAAGAGCAGAGCCTTTTCCTCCGGCCAGGGATATTCCACCTACTGCAATTGCTGCCAATGCCGGAAGAGTGTAGGAAAAACCCGTACTGGGATAAACCACACCAAGTTGTGAAATCAGCACTAATGCTGCAACACCATAAAGACCACCCGCCAGCGTAAATGCGAGTATCTTAAATAACCTGACCTTAACACCTGAAAGATATGCTGCCTTTTCATTGCCACCTACTGCAAATAAAAGTCGTCCAAACTTTGTATATCTGTAGACAACATATGCGCTAATGATTACTATAATAAGTACTATTGTGGGCCAGGGTATAATTCCTCCCAATCTTTCAGAAAAAAATCTAAATCTGCCTGAAAGACTTATGTACGTTCCCCCACCCAGCAAAAGCGCAGCACCTTCATAAACTTTTGAAAGAGCTAATGTCACTATAAAAGAATGTGCCTTTATTCTGGTAACTATTATGCCATTAATTGCTCCTAAAGCCATCCCAAGCAATATAACAACTATTATGGTAAGCGCAATGCTTGTTCTTGATATCATAATTGCCATTACTATGCCCAGTACTGAAATTATAGGGCCTAAAGTAAGATCGAAATTACCGGATATAAGTACCGTCCCCATACCCACACACACAATCCCTGTAGTAGATACACCTAGCACTATATTAAAGAGGTTATTGATCGTTAGGAATCTGTGATTAATCAGAGAAACTATAACACCGATAATGATCATTATTATGATTAGAAAAACTGGCTGGTTTTTAAAAACCGCAGAAAGCCTGTTACCAGAGTTCTGTTCAAGATTGGAATTTGTTTTTGTATTCATATTTCGTTCCTCTAGTTTTTAAATTTATAGTGAATATTTTAGAATATTTTCTTCAGTGACTTCGTTGCCTTCCAATATCTTTATCATGCTCTTATCTTTCATAATGCCAACCCTGTCACTTATATTTGCCAGTTCCTGATTATCAGAACTAATTATAATAAATATCTTACCTCTTTCAGCAAGATTGTTTATCAACTCATATATTTCTTCCTTTGCACCAATATCTATGCCAATGGTAGGTTCATCGAGCATTATTATTTTGGATTCAGCCAGGAGCCACTTTGCAAGTACAACTTTCTGCTGATTTCCGCCACTTAAAAACTTTACTATCTTCTCTACGGAAGGCGCTTTAATATTTAGTTTGGCTGTCATTTCTTCTGTATCTTTTCTTTCCTTTTTCAACCTGAGAAAAAAGTTTGAATTTTTAACTAAATCGACGAGACTGATATTTGTGCAGATAGGCATCTCCATTATAAGTCCGTCAGATTTTCTATCCTCTGTTAAAAGTCCAACACCATTCTTAATAGCTTCTACAGGCGATTTTGGTGTTATATCTTTTCCACCATAAAAAATTCCTCCGGAATCTTTTTTATCAGCTCCAAACAGCATCCTTAATAATTCTGTCCGTCCTGAGCCAACTAATCCTCCAATACCGAAAACCTCACCTTTTTTTACTTCAAAAGATATATTTTCCACTACATTTTTTGATGAGTAGTTTTTAATTTCAAGCTTATCTTCATTGCTGATATTTTTTTCTTTTTTCCCAAACCATATAGTTTTTGCTCCAATCATCCTTGTTATCAAAGTATCCCTATCTATGTCTTTTACAAAATCTGTTGATACTTTTTTACCATCTCTAAGTATGGTTACCCTGCCTTTTAGCTTAAATATTTCATTAAGATTATGGGAAATATAAATTATGCCAACACCTTTTTCCTTGACATTATTTATAACTTTAAAGAGCTTGTCTTCTACTTCTTTATCCAAAGATGCAGTAGGCTCATCAAGTATGAGTATCTTTACTTCCTGCGAAAAAGCACGGGCAATGCTTAAAATTTTCCTTTCTACCGGTGACAAGGTGGCAACAATTCTTTTTGGATCTATATATACATCAATAAATTTAAAGATTTCTTTCGCAAAAGAACTGCATTTATTAAAAGAGAAAAAACCGCCCTTATTTGTTTGAAGATTGTCAATTAATACATTCTCGGCTACAGTCATCTCTTCAATAAAATGATCGACCTGATGAATTGTGCCAATGCCCTGGGCCAGTGATTCCGCAGGAGTGAAGGAATCATATGTTTTTTCAAATAATTCTATCTTGCCCTTATCAGCACGTATAGAGCCAGCTAGTATTTCTATCAGCGTGGATTTACCTGAACCGTTTTTACCCACCAGGCAGTGCGTTTCACCTGCATAAAGATCAAAGTCAACATTATCAAGAGCTCTTACACCAGGATATGATTTACAAATACCAGTCATCGATAATATCTTTTTTTTATCTAGCTGTTCCAAATTTACTTATCTCCCTGCTAAGTCAAAAGCTATTATAATGAAAAAGCAGGAGTTGTAACTCCTGCTTTTTTAAGTAAGTAGTTTATTTTAAAACTAATTCTCCGGTTGCCGTGTACTTTTCAGCTATTGGAATCCAGGATTCGTCAACTTCCCAGGGAACTATTTCATCTTTATAATTCTCAGGGGTCAGCCACTGGAACGGAGGTCTTATTTTCTGTGAAAACGGATCAATACCCTGCAGATAGTTCAATGTAAACGAGCCTGTAATTAATGCAAGCAATCCAGGTGACTGTCCGATTGCATAATCAAGAGTACCTGCTTCAAAATTTTCAACATCCAGTGGGCCTCCATTAACACTTATTACAACTTTCTTACCAAGAAGACCTTCCTGTTTTAAAGCTTCAATCGTTCCGCTGGCTGCTTCCTGGGAACAACAAACAATGACATCAAACTCTTTTCCGCTCTGGATAATGTCTTTCATAAGCTTCAATGATTCTTCCATACTATAATTGGAATATTCAGTAGCAACGAGCTCATAAGCTCCTGTTGATTCACCAACATCTTTTAGAGCATTATCCTGGTCAACAGTTGGGGCAAATCCGGGTATGCCTGCCATGTGGACAACTTTGGTCCCAAGGCCGAGCTCAGCAACTTTGTTACCTGCAAGTTCGCCCATATCGTAGTAATCAAAGGTGATATCCAGGAATGGTTTTCCGGGACCTTCCGCAACAGAAGAACTGTCAACTGCTATTGGTATTCCGGCATCATTAGCTTCTTTGCAAGCCATTTGAGCCGGATCAGGGTTTGTTGAAGTAAGAACTATAGCATCTACACCTTTTGCAATCATGTCTCTGACTCCCTGAAGATCTTTCTCTGCATCCCAGCCAGTTAAAGTACCTGAAGTTGCAACTCCATATTTTTCCATATACACGTTCCATGTTGTATCCCAAATTTTAAACCAGCCCTCCAGCGAAGGGATAACATAGCCTGTTTCAAAATCTGAGAGAGAAACTGCTTCTTCCGGTTTTTCTTCAGCATCTTTTGTAGTTGCCGGAGCTTCTGTCTCTGCAGGAGCTGTTGTCTCTTCAGCCACAGAAGTTTGTGTTTCTGCTTTACAGCCTGCAAGGGAGTATGCGCCAAGTAAAGAAAGACAAAGCACCGCTACTACCACCCATAAAGATATTTTTTTCATGTTTCCTCCTTTTTTTATCTAAGAAAGTAAAAAATATTCACCTTCTTTAAAATTCTTTTCTATATTCATGTTATTAATATTGCCTGCAGCTAATATCCCACTTTCTCCCAGTAATCAAACGGAGCCGCTATCTCATCACTTACATAAACCTGGGTATCAAGAATCTGAAAGATAGAGCTTGGAACAAGAGGGGTTACAGGACCTAAAAGAATAAGCCTTGATGTCATTCTCTGCCATGAAACAAATGTTCCCATAGTCTGAAGAGCATGAATCTCTATTCTTAATCTTGAACGGGCAACATCAGCTGGACCAATAGTTGCAGCTTTGGGCGGAACATTTGCAATATCGCCTGACTGCCCAAAAAAACCGTGAAGCGAATTCTGGCTGACTGTCAAAGGATGAAGAGTAACTATTCTTGCATCCATCTTCAGGTACTCTTCAATATCATCAGTTAAGAATTCTTCTACAGGATCAACAAAGGCAACATGACCTGCCCAGCCGGGACTTGAATAACAAACATCAGCTCCACCTTCTCCTTTCTCAACTATTAGCTTGGAGTAGTCTTTTATATTCTCATTGGTAGGATAAAAAACATTCTCAAGAGGCATACGAAGCTTTTCATCTATTTGATAATAAAAATGATCAAGAAGCGAACTGGAAAGACTTGCCTTATAGGTTATAGGAGCAATATTTCCATTCTCATCCGCCCACTCATCCATTGCAAATAAATAAACATTCCGGCAGTTTACCTTGTGAAAGTTAATGAGTTCGGCGACAGGAATATAAGTCTCCGGTTCAGGGTTTCCAAGTATAAAAACCTGACGCATATTTAAATCATCAGACATTTTTATTCTTGTAAAGATATCTCCGATAATTACAGGATGGGGATTCATCATGACCTTGATTTTCATCTTGTCATTGGAATATTTTTCAAGATCTTTCCCATGGATTTTCCTTACCTTTTCAAGAACCTCTTTATCCTTGAATGGTACAAAATCAGCTGGCTTAAATTTGAAATCATTCATTTTACTTACCTCACAATCGTTTAATTGTTATAAATCTATTACTCAAAATTATATAAATTCAAACAAAGCATTTTATCTGCAATCGGTAATATTTATTATTTCCCACTTTCTTTATTCATAAGATATTCCGGTTTTAAAGTTTTAAATTATATTTAATTACAACCGCAGGAATTTCTTATAACCAGATCCGATTCAATTCTTATTACCTTGTAATCCTCATTGCTGCCTTCAATTCTTTCAAACAGAATCTCCCCGGCTACCGTACCCATTTCGATATCAATTCTTTTAAGTGATGTAACGGGAGGATAAACAACAGATACAAAATCATAGTCATCAAAAGTAACAATGGCCAGGTCTTCAGGTATTTTAATCTTCTTTTCTATGATATATCTCAGGCAACCTATAAGCATATTGGCATTCATACAGTAAAGAGCTTCGGGCTTATGAGAGCTTTCAAGCAGTTCCCTGGTCGCCTCAAATGCTTTGCTCTTTTTCCAGTAAGCCACTTTTATAAATTTGTCATTTATTTCAAGCCCGTTTTCTTCAAGAGCTTTTTTATATCCTGTAAGCTTCTCAAAACTACTGGACTCTTCCAGAGGACCGCTTATGCAGGCAATATCTTTATAACCATGCTTTTTGATGAGATGCTCCACCAGCTTGTATGAACCTCCGACATCATCGCTTAAAACCTGGTCTATGTTTTTTATGTTTAATTTGTTGTCAACAACTACAATGGGAATACCGAAATTATTTATAATCGATGATATTTTTTTCTCACTCTTTGATATCGTTGCAAGAATGATGCCTTCGACTCTCTTTGAAATTGCAAGTTTTATTGCTCTTTCCTCAATATCTTCATCATTGCTGGTATTAAACAAAATAATGTCATAGCCTTTTTTTCTGAAATAATTTTCCACAGCAAGAACTGTGCTTCCAAAGAAATAATCAGATACATTGGGAATAATGACCCCAATGGTGTGAGTTCTTTTAATTCTCAGGCTTCTTGCCGCCCACTGGGGAGTATAATTCAACTCCTTTATGGCTGACAGGACTTTTTCTTTTACTTCATTTGAAATATATTTTTCATCATTCACGACTCGCGAAACCGTGGGGACGGAAACACCGGAAAACTTTGCTACATCTTTAAGCGTTACATTATTTTTTTTCATAAATTTAAAAATTAGTTTTATGAAAACGTTATTGAAAACGTTATCATAGATTATAAGATATCTATAAAAAAATGTCAATATCTGAAATTATTTTTTATCCCGGTATTTAAGGATCAAATTATACATCCTCATTCCGGGCGATCATTTCTGACAGCTCATCAAGTTTTTTCCTGATTTCGTCTATTTCTTCTCTTGTAGGTATATCCGATTTTTTTAGAATTTCTATGATTTTTTCTTCATCGCTCTTAACGATTTTCTTTTTCAGATTAACCAGTATTTTCTGCTGTTTTTCCGATGTTTCTTTTGCCTTTGCGGTAACATTCCTGATTAAATCCCTTATTTTCTCTTTTGTCTCCATGCTTGTCTTTTTGGTTTTTCCTGCAATATCTTCAATGATTTCTTCCTGTTTTTCTTTTAGCGGTTTACCCTTCTCCACAAGATATTCAAATCTTTCTCTTATGGTGTTTTCAAGCTCATTAGTGTTTGCTTTAGCTTTGTCCATAAGTTCCTGGATAAATTCTTTTTGTCTTTCTTTTGCCAGCTCGCCTTTTTCGATGAGATTCTGTGTAAGCTTTTCGGCCTTTTCATAAGTTAAAAATGCAAATCCAAGGCTTGCAAGATAGACATTTTCAAAAAGTTTTGCCATGATTTCCCCTTTTTAATTTTTGGCTTTTAGAAAATTATACATTAAAAATGAAAGATTATACTTACCTTTTATCCGAATTTATTTTTAGATACCGAATTATACATCCCCTCTATTAAAAAAAATATTAAAAGATGTTAAAATCATTTACCATGAGTGGACTTTTTGGAATTGTTTCATCTAAAGACTGTCGTCAATCCCTTTTTTACGGGACTGATTATCATTCCCACCTCGGAACAAAAAAAGCAGGTCTTGCAGTTTTTAACAGTAAGATGACCAGGGCTATTCACGATATTTCCACCTCCCAGTTTAAATCCAAATTTATTGATGAACTTCCCAATTTAAAAGGCAAAAAAGGGATAGGGGTCATAAGCGATTTTGATCCCCAGCCTATCATCATTTCCTGTTTATTTGGCAAATTTGCTCTTGTTACATCCGGACTGCTGAAAAATAAAAATGAGCTGGCAAAAGAAATAATGAGCCAGGGTGGAAGCTTTTCGGAAATGAGCAGCGGAATAATTAACTCAACAGAGGTCATCGGCAAGCTGATTGCAAGAAAAAACAATATAGCAAGCGGTATGAAACATGTTTTTGATAAGATATCAGGTTCAGTTTCGCTGCTGGTTCTTGCAAAGGAAGGAATTTATGCAGCAAGAGATATTTCCGGCAAGACAACACTTGTTATCGGACAGAATGATGAGTCATTTGCAATAGCATCTGAAACCAGCGCTTTCCCGAACCTGGGCTTTAAGCCGGTTCTGGAACTGCATCCAGGCGAAATCGTCCTTGTAACCAGTGAAGGATTGAAAGAAAAACAAGACACTTTGGAAAATGAAAAAACATTCAGAAATAGAAGGATCTGTTCCTTTCTCTGGATTTATACAGGTTACCCCGCTTCTTCTTATGAAGGTATAAACGTTGAAAAAGTCAGAGAGAATTGCGGAGCCAATCTTGCCAGAAACGATAAAATAGAAGCTGATTTGGTGTGCGGGGTTCCGGATTCAGGGACAGCTCATGCTATCGGCTATTCAATGGCTTCCGGAATCCCCTACAGAAGGTCTCTGGTCAAATATACCGATGGTTATGGGCGCAGTTATACCCCGCCTTCACAGGAGATAAGGAACAAGGTTGCAAAATTGAAACTGATACCAATTAGAAGTGTAATTGAAGATAAAAGAATAGTTGTGTGCGATGATTCCATAGTGCGTGGTACCCAGCTTAAAAATCAGGCAATTGAAAAACTCTGGCGCAACGGAGCAAAAGAAATTCATGTCCGTATCGCCTGTCCGCCTTTGATGTATCCCTGCCCGTATCTTTTATCAACCAGGACAAAAAAAGAACTGGCAGCCAGAAAAGTGATTAAAAAAATCACAGGTGAAAATAATTTTAATATTGAAGATTTTATTGATGACAAATCTCCGCTTTACCGGAAAATGGTAGATACCTCTCAGAAAGAACTGGGAGTTACTTCTCTTAAATACCAGACTATCAGTGACATGGTAAAAGCCATAGGGCTTCCCGAAGAGAAGCTGTGTCTTTACTGCTGGACCGGCAGGGACTAATATTAAAAATCCCGGTAAATTAATATAAAATTTTTTTGATCAAGAGATACCCCGGGTCTTTTGAGTTTATCTGCCGGAAATACTTTTGCTCCTTTTGACTCAAGTGAGGAGGAGATAAAAAAAGCTGAAATCATAAAAAATAATCCCATTGAAAAAGCCTGGATAAAGGATACCTAAAAAGCAAGAGGATAAGCAGATTTAAATGGATGCGTTCATAATAATACCGGAATCCCAAAGGAGCTGTAAGTAATCGCAACATGTGAAAGAACTACCATATTACCGGGATTATTCTTAAATTATCTATATCTGAAAGCCTTCCTATGCTATTCTTCATCCTGCTTCTTTTTATTTTTAACTTCTATAATATAAAACAAAAGAACTATAAAAGAAGCGCCAAAATATATGTAGATAAATAGTTCCCCGTAAAGGGAGTAAAATGATTTTTTATTATTGAGATAAACACTCCCGTATAGTATTTCCTTCTTTCCTATTTCAGTTTTTGCAAGGATTCTGCCATAAGGATCTATGACAGCAGATATTCCATTGTTGCCTGAATGCACCATGAAACAATTATTTTCTATTGCCCTGGTTTTGGAAAATATTACATGATGCCATGCAGCAATGCTTTCCCTAAATCCTGCCGTATCAGTAAAAGTAAATAAAATATCTGCACCCGTTTTTCTATATATTCTTGATATAATCTGCAATATCGATTCAAAACATATATTAGCCCCTATGTTCCCTTTTCCCGGATAGTTTAGCAATATAAGTTCTTTTGCAGGAGTGATATTCAGTTTTGCCATATTCATAAAACTTAAAAACTCGAATATATCGGGGTAAGGCATGTATTCTGCGCATGGAAGAGGATGGATCTTATCATATCTCCCGATTATTTCAAGCTTAGGATTATAAAGATAAACAGTATTGTAGTAATTATTTTCTTCATCCCATACTATCTGTCCCATTATGAAATAAAGATTTTCTTCTGCAGCTGTATTTCTGACCCATTTGTAAAATGAATTATTTCTTTCCTGCTCAAGCAAGCCCCATATTACACTTTCAGGAAAAACAATAAGCTCCGTACCTTCTTTAAAATACTTTTTATCCGATTCCATTCTCTGTGGTATCAGTACATCCGTATCTGTCGCAAATTTATCATCAAATGATACATTAGGCTGAACCATTGCAATTTCAAGTTTTTCTCCTTCATATTGATTGCTGTTTTTTCTGATATAAACTGTACCGAAAATCACATTTAAAAGGATGACGGCTACTACTGTTATTGAAAAAATAAAAACCGGTTTTTTAAAAAAGCTTTTTCTCAAAACAGCATGATTTCCGGGTTTATTCCTGGATTTTGCTACGAGCTGACATGATGCTTTATTATTAAAATCTTCATTAAAATTAGTTTTGGCAGATATATATGCAATGCCTGAGCCGGACTCTACAGAAGATAATCGCAAATTAATAAAATACATTATTATTTCAGCACAGCAAAGATTAAGAAGAACTATAAGAAGAGATACGCCCAGAACTCCTGTTAACTTGCTTAGCTGCATGATCGGAAGGAACGAGTGCTGGGAATAGCCGAGTACTCCCCATGGGAATGCAAGAAATGTCCTGTGTCTTAAAAACTCTACTGCTATCCACACAGAAGAAATAAGCAGAATTCTAAGACACGCCCATTTTATTTTTAAAAATATTAATTTAAATATAAAACCATAAAAAATGAAAAAAACTGAAAGCAGCCCGAGTATGGGAAACCAGTAAACATAACTGTACTCCGTAAACCAGTAAGTTATCCCCGCAAAAAATAATAATCCGGTAAGAGCGCTGAGAAATATTGCTGAACGGAAATTTGATTTTGATAATGCAATAATATATGAAATAAGAGCAAACCAGGAAAGAAAAGCAAGATTATCGGTAAAAGAGAGTATAAGCATTACCGAAGATAGCAAAATCAGAAACAATCGTTTGTAAATTCTCATTTAATCCTTTAAAGGCCTTAAATATTTTTCATATACTCTCTAATTATATTCGAATATCAAAATAATTTAATAACGACTTTTTTATACTCGGAAAATTTACAGTAAACTACTTTCTGAAAAGATTTAAAAACCTCTGCCAGAAAGTTTCTTTTTCTATCTCCTCCTGTTTATCGGAAACAGCGATTTTTTCCGTTTTTATTGCATCAGTCTGCATAATAAACTGAACCTGTGAATTTGTATTGCCGGTATCCATAAAGGAATTATAGTCATCTGACAGTTTGTTAATTTCTTTTTCAATAACAATTCCTTCATTAACTTTGTCAATATTTTCAATAACCTGACTTTTTATTTCATCAATTCCCTCTTCTTTCAGTTTCTGAATACCCTCTTTAATTTTTGAACTGCCATCTGCAAGCTTGCCGACATCTTCCGGCATTGAACTGATTTCCGCATATAATTTGTTTGTTCCTTCAAAAAGCTCACCGACCGCACCACCATACTGTTCCCATGCTGAAAAGAGCCTGCTTTGCCCGCCTGCAAGCAGTTCAAAGCTCTGAATCATAAGTATTAGGTTTGATGAAAACTGTTCCATTCCTCCTTTATAGTCATTTACTCCTGCAGAAAGTAAACTAATTCCTGCTGATAGATCACGCATTCCGGCACTTGCCCCCTGTGCACCAGTATTAACACCATTAATAAGCGCTCCTTCCGCTGTTGCCAGACCATACAGCTGCTGATATGTCGGGTTTGTTGGGTCTGAATTTACAAGGCCTTGGACAATAGCCATTAGATTTGTGTTTATGTTCCTTAGCTGCTCTATAGCAACTGCCATATCATCTGCTCCCTGTGAAAGCCTTGATGCGCCGGCTGCTGACTGATCAAGCCCGTTTTTAATACCCTCCAGATTTGAGGTAAGCTGCTGAACTGCATTGATAACTTCGCTTCCATTCCGGGTAAATTCATTTAATCCATTGCCTATCTCTTGAAAGCCACTGCTCATATCATCATTGCTTTCACTTAAAACATATAAGCCATGATTTATTTCCGATATGGCATTGACAAGATCGGAGCTTCCGTCTTTTAATTTAGTCAGTCCATCACCAAGTTTTTCACTCCCTTCAATTATCTCCTTTGAGCCGTCTGACATTTCTGCCAGGCCACTATCAAACTCTTCAAGATTCTTTTTGCTATCTTCAAGATCAGTAATAGCAGGTATCTCAGATGGAATTACAACTATGTTTATAGGCTCAAGCTGTATGTCTTTACCTTCCATCTGTAAGGTAAAGTCAGATTCAGGAAACGGAAAATCAGCAAATGAAATATTCATTATTTTACCGGTAAGCACTTTTGTCGCACCTTCTGCCTGAATATCCGTAAATTTTGTAACATCTGCTTTTATGCTTAACTGAACCATCAAAGGAGTATAACAGTCTTCTTTAGATATTCTGTTGTTTCCCAGATAATCTTTATAAAAAATATTTTCTTTATTCTTTAACTTGTTTTCCACATTGATTTCTATTTTAAGACTGCCTGATTTTCCTGCTATATCTTTTCCCGGCATATCCTTGCCGTCCAGATAATATTTAATATCTATTTTTACAGGTATCTCTTTTGAGGTTGTTCCCTGGTAGAACAAATTTCCTGATTCAAAAGAATCTGCATTCCAGATTATCTTATTTCCTTCAGTTTCAGGCGCAGCCTCATTAATCATGCTTTTTATTGCATCATATTCCCCATAATCAATATAGCTTCCTTCATTATCTGATAATCCCGCAATATTTAACCAGTTAACTGTTTTTACTTCCCTGACACTTCCGTCATTATTCAGACTGACATAAACTGTTTCGTTTTTTGTTTCAGGCAGTTTTGTAAAACCTGTGGTAAATAAAAAAAGCAGGGATATTGAGACGATAGTAAGTATTTTTATTATTTTATTTTTTATTATCTTATTGCTTTTCATTTTTGCTCCCATAAAATTTATTTTTTTAAGTTTCCGGCTCTTCTCTTCCATCCAAGCGATGTCCACCCTATAAGTTTGTCAAAAATAAGGAACATGACCGGAAGTCCAATAAGGCTTATTATCATGCTTACAATTGCTCCTCTTCCTATGATCAGCGTAAATTCCTTTGTCGTTTTGATGCTTGAGAAAAGAGCTATGACAAGAGTTGCGGCAAACAAAATAATTGCGCTTGAGAAAATTGATTTTCCGCTGTCCTTAATCGCCTGCATGGCGACTTCGTCATTTCTTGAAAATATCTGCCTGTTTTCCTTATATCTTGAAGTAAACAAAATAGCGTAATCTATTGTCGCCCCGAGCTGTATTGCGCCAATAAATATAGGTGTCAAAAAAGAAAGAGATGTTCCTGAAAAATAAGGAATTGCCATATTAAACCATATGCCGGACTGAATAATCAGAATTAGCAAAGCCGGAATTGAAAATGACTTAAAACTTATTCCGATTATAAGGGCAACAAGGCCTATAGAAATAAAGGAAACATTCCTGAAATCTTTTGTAGAAATAATCCTGATATCATTATTTAGAACACTTTCACCCGTAAGATAATATTTTTCATAATATCCGGATGTTGTGTTATTTATTTTCTCAATAAGCTCTCCTGTTTTAGGATCATCAATATCAGTTCCAAGCTGAATTATTATGTTTGAATATTTCCCGCTCTGGAATTTTTCTGCAACTTCTTTAGGAATAAAGGAATCAGGTATAGTGCTGTCGACTGCATCAGAAAGCCCGGCAACCTTGATAATTCCATCCAATTCTCTTATTTCTCCGATAAGCCTGCTTTCTTTAACCCTGTCACTGTCTTCAAGAATAAGGTAGGTAATATTTCCGGTATTGAATTTTTCTTTTATTCTGTTGTTATCAACTACTGATTTTGCATGTTCAGGAAGCTGCTTTTCTGAAGAATAATAATACTTAAGATTTGACTGCGCCATATATGATGGAACAATTATAATTATAAGCAGCACAAGAAAAACCCATTTGTATTTTAAGATCCACCTGGATATAAGATTAAAACTCGGCAGAAAAACCCTGTGCCTGGTTTTTTCAATGACTTTGTCAAATACCACAATAAGAGAAGGAAGCAGGAATATAGTTGTAATAAGACTTAATACTACTCCTTTTGCAAGCACAAATCCGAGATCCTTTCCTATTCCTATCTTCATGACCAGAAGCGCTAAAAATCCGGCAATCGTGGTAAGAGAACTCCCGCTAATGGCTGTTACTGCTTTTTTGATGGAACTTACCATTGCGCTTTCTTTTGAAGTGTTAAGTTCTTTCTCTTCATGATAACGGTGTATCAGAAATATTGAATAATCCATTGAAACTGCAAGTTGCAGTATGGCTGCCACAGAATTTGTAATATAAGATATTTCCCCGATAAAATAATTTGTTCCCATATTAATAAGAATGGCAGCACCTATCGAAAAAAGTATCAGCAGCGGTTCAATAATGGAAGTTGTTGCAAGAAAAAGAACAAGAAGTATGACAGCAAGTGCAATGACCATATATATTATCATTTCCTTGTTGACTATGCTTTGGAACTCATGAAGCATTGCAGGCTGACCGCCAAGATAATAATCTTCATCACCAACAAGTTTTTTTATTTCATCAATTACCTCAAGATTATTGCTTCCATTTTTATTTTCACCAAGACGCACCTGAAGTATTGTAGAATTTTCAGATATAAAATTTTCTTTTATGTCATCAGAAATAAACTCAGGAGGCACCTTGATGTCGGCATAATCATCAAGCCAGTCAACCGACCCGACTCCTTCTAGCTTTAGGATTTCTTCTTTGATTTCCATTACTTCCCATATCTCCTTGTCATGAACTGCAAGATAGACAGTTTCAGCAAGCCCAAAGTTCTCATTCAGAATTATCTGACCTTTTTTTGAATTAAGATTGTCGGGAATATATGAAAGCAGATCGTAATTTATTTTTGTTTTAATCATCCCCAGCACTGAAGGGATAATAAGAATCAAAAATATTATAATAACGGCTACTCTTTTTCCTACTACAAATCTACCTAACTTTTCCATGGCACTATAATTACCTTATATTCAAGCTTATATTTAATATATTATTTTAAATTGATTGTTTAAAACAGTTGTATGATATCAGTGCAAAAACAGTGTGTCAATATTTTTTGAATTATTTTTTTTGAGAAGGTAAAATATTTAAATATCTACTATATAAATTTATAGAGATAAATGATTTTTTATAAGAGTGTATGGGTATTTATAATTTATAAGGGTATAAGAGTATATGGGTATTTAAAAGGATATCTGAGCATTTATAAAATAGAAGCTGATGTGTTATTTACTTTAAAATGCTGCTCACTACGGAAGAAGCATACCTGTCTATGACAGTAAAGTCGTTAAAGTTCTGCCCAATGTCTTTTCCCAGACCCTTGCTGATAATTATTGGAAAACTGATGCCTGATATTAACTGGGTCACTTTTTCTGCAAGAAACTGGTCATCATTACTATTAGTCAGCTTTGAGATTATTTTTTTTAAAAACACGCCGTTTTCGTCAATAAGTTTTTCTATAAAAATACCGGGGCTTCCCTTATTTAATATCTTTTTTGCAATAATCCATATTATCCCGGTATTTTTTGAAAGCAGTTCCATCATTGCTTTTGCCCACTCTATAAGTGTAAGTTTTGTATATGAATCTTCTTTTCCGAGAATGCTGCTTACTTCCTGTACTTTTTCAGCAAAGTATATCTCTACCTCATTTAAAAGGTTGCTTGTTGATCTGAAATAATAATTGACCGCTGAAAGATTTACATTTGCAACTTTGGAAATCTCCCTTACCGTAAATTTTACAGTACCTTTCTGTCCTATGATTTTAAGGACAGCCTTTATTATTCTTTCCCTGGTTTCCGATTTTTCTTTCTGTATCATCTTTATTTATCAGGCCAAATTAGTAAAAAATTTATAATCATATACATATTAACTAACAGTTCTGCCTTAATGCTCGTGATATCAGGATTTATTATAGCAATAAATACAGTATATGCTAAATAAAAGAATTTTTAGAGATCTTATTAATCAAATCCTGTCTTTCCTATATAAGTTATAGAATTATTCACCTTCTTTGATAGCTTAATTGAAATTAGCCATTTTAGCATTGGACAACTGTTTGTCCAAATTTTCCTTTAAAGAAAAAAAGGTACATAGAAATTTTTCTACAATTCCCATAAGTCTACTTAAATTATTTTTATTAATTGGATTTTCACCATGTATTAATATTGAATAATTTCTGATCCCCATTATGTCCCTTATTGATGAGTCTTGGCAATAATTAATACCCAATTCATTATTCAAATGTTTTAAAATTTCATAGTTATCAGTCATTCCTGAAGTTGTTTTTTTGCCCTGCTTGTATCCGATTTTTGTAGTTATTTCAGAAGGCAAGATCTTTAACTGATTTTCTTTTATATCAGCGGGATCAATTTTGTATTTATAATACAGCACATTTTGTGAAATAAGCTCCATTACTCTGTAAAGCCGGATGAGTGCATCATCAAATTTTCCTTCATTATCTCTTCTCTTCGCATTAAGAAAAATATCAACTACAAGTTCCCTGGGGTATTTTGTCTTTTTCTTTTCGTCGCATAATTTTTCAAGAAAAGAAAAATTATTCCTATATTTTTCATAATCTAAATCTTTAATAAGTTTTATTTTTTCTTTAGCCTTGTTTAATTCCCCAAGTGCTTTTTCATAATTGAATTTATCCCATAAACTATAGGAAGAAATTAGAAAGTCATATGC
>DUQM01000034.1 GCA_012837825.1 Actinomycetota bacterium
GAAAAACACTGTTTAAATCTTTTATACTAAAGAATTCTTTATGTAATCCTACGAAATAATTTATTAATCCCGTGTCAAGGAAATGAAGTTTTGGAGATTTCTTTTAATTAGATATTATAAGGATGTTCGATTGTGCTGAAAGATACATTAAGTTTATTAACTCAGTCTTTTTAAAAGTTTTTAATGCTTAAGAACCTATCAATATTATTTCAGGATTCGTACACTAGCTGCTTTTGGATTTATGTTCCAAAAGGCGAAAAAGTTCTCTGGATGGTTTGTGAACTTTTCGGAAAATTTTTCTGATAGCTTCCAGGTACAGCCATTGACTGTTTTCGGGTGAAAGCTAGGATATGATGCTCTGATTTTTGAATGCAGCCCAGCCAACACAGATCCTTTGAGGTCTATCTAAGAAGGTTCAGCGCTTTTTTGTAAATATGTCCCTTAACTATAAGTTTATCTATTTTATTATTTATATCTTGTTATTCAAATAATCAGCATGATATATTTATAAAGCACTAAAGTTCATGAGGAAAAACTTATGTAACAGATATATTAATTGTAATAATATCAGCGACGTAAGCATGTTCACAGTAATGACAGAGCTCTGTCATCTGGATCTGCCAATACACAGGTAAGTGATGTAATACCGCTGGCTGAACTGAAAAGCTTAAGAAAACTGTTTTTAAAAGGCAGCAAAGTAACCGATTTCAGCCCGCTTGCCGAAATATATGGTCAGCTTGAGGAAAAAGATTTCGAACTTGGAGACGCATAATTTAGTTCCATTTCAATTTAAAAAATCCGGCTTTTAATATTTGAATCTGTGTTAAATTTTATCCATATACCGTATCACTATATTTTTCTAAAATATAGTGATACATCTTTTGTAATCATATTTATATAAATCAAAATTATATTTTGTAAAACTAATGCTATAATACTTTATTATGATTAGAGTTATTATTTTTGCATTTCTTACCGGTCTTTCGCTGATTCTGGGTGTAATTATCGGCACCTCTTTTAAAATAAAACAAAAAGTAATTGCAGCAATTATGGCATTTGGTGCTGGCGTTATGATATGCGCCTTGACTTTCGGCCTCATGGAAGATGCTTTTAAATTCGGAGGATTTGATGCAATAATTATAGGATTTTTAATCGGAGGCATTGTATTTATTGCCGGTGATTTTTTAATTCATCTTTTGGGGGGACGGCACTATAAAAAGAAAAAACCTTTTAAAGCTATCCGTGAGACAAATGGAAAAGCAATAGTTTTTGGAGCGCTTCTTGACGGAATACCGGAGTCCATCACTTTGGGCATAGCGCTGCTGGATCAGAATGGTATCGGAATATTGATGGTGGCTGCGATTTTTTTATCTAATTTGCCTGAGAGTTTGTCTTCAGTAGATGATCTTGAAAAAGAAGGATTATCAAAAAAGAAGATTTATATAATGTGGCTTATAGTTAGTATGGTTGTAACAATAACAACTATCTTAAGCTACTTTTTTTTAAAAAATCTGAACACTAATATATTAGGTATTATTTTGTCATTTGCAGCCGGATCTATTCTGGCAATGCTTGCTGACAGCATGATTCCTGAAGCTTATGAGGAGGGAGGATATCTCATAGGCTTTTTGACCATTCTTGGTTTTTTGACTGCCTTTATTTTATATAAGGGGACTTGATATGGTTCCCGGTTATGTTTCGCCTTGACTTAACTAAATCTTAACCCGATCGAATATTATTTTTGCAGTCTTTTACGGGTCATATCTTGCAAACATGTCATTTATGAGACATTTCTCCTGATATGACAATATTAATTCTGTCAGATAATTCATCTGTTACCGACTGCCAGGTTAAGGCTGCCAAGTCAAGACTGCCGGGTTAAGGGCTGATTCTAAATAGTTAAAATTATTACAAATTCCCAAAAAATATTATGTACTTCAGTGTGAAATTTTCATTTTTTTTAAAATGACCTTTTCAAAAAATAAGTAATTATCTTCAGGGCAAGAAAGGATGTATTTTATAATTCCAGTAAGAATTTTATTGAATTGAAACAACATATAGTGTATATTTGATATTATTAAACTATATATTGTGCTTAAAGGTATATCTACACAGGTAGATATTAAAAGGGAAACA
>DUQM01000035.1 GCA_012837825.1 Actinomycetota bacterium
TATATATAATTAAAATTTAATATATAATTTTTAACAAACACTGTGCAATATGAAATCGAGCAAAAATATGCTCGGTTTTTTTTATGAAAGGATTGATACCGATGTTGTTAGAAGCAATGAAAGTCATTGGCATAGGAGCCGTTATTGTTGCTGCAGGTTTTATAGGTGGATTTTATTATCGTAAAATACTGATTGACGCCAAAGTTAACTCTGCAGAACAAAATGCAAAAAGAATGGTGGAAGATGCAAGAAAAGAAGCACAGACTTTAAAAAAAGAAGCAGTTGCAGAAGGCAAGGAAGAGATTGCCAATATAAAATTAAGATCCGATGAAGATATTAAAAGACAGAGATTTGAACTTCAGAAACTTGAAAACAGGATTTTATCAAAAGAAGAAACTATCGAAAAGAAAATCTCTTTTATTGAGAAAAGAGAGCAGACAATAATAAACAAAGAAAAAGAGATTGATGAAACAAAAAATTCTCTTGATGAGGTGCTGAAAAAAGAATTGCTTAGGCTTGAAGCAATAGCGGAACTTACAAGGGATGAAGCAAAAGCTATTCTTTTAAAGAAGATGGAGGAAGAAGCAAAATATGAGTCTGTAAAAGAGATTAAAAGGATAGAAGCTCAGACAAAGGAAGAATCAGATAAAATAGCCAGAAAAATAATTGCCCAGGCCATACAGAGATGCTCAGTGGAACATGTAGCTGAAACCACTGTTTCTGTTGTCAATCTTCCAAATGATGAGATGAAAGGCAGAATAATTGGAAGAGAAGGAAGAAATATAAGGGTTTTTGAAAATCTGACCGGCATAAACATAATAGTTGACGATACGCCTGAAGCAGTCATACTCTCGTCTTTCGATCCTGTCAGAAGAGAGATTGCAAGAGTAACCCTTGAAAATCTGATAATCGATGGAAGAATACATCCGGCAAGAATTGAAGAAATGTATGAAAAAGCAAGCAAGCTGATAAATAATGAAATCAAGGTAGAAGGCGAGCAGGCAATTTTTGATACCGGAATATCAGAAATAAACCCGGGACTTATAAAGGTGCTTGGACGACTTAAATACAGAACGAGTTATGGCCAGAATGTCCTCATGCACTCAAAGGAAGTTGCTTTCGTTGCCGGTATTATTGCATCTGAGCTGGGAATAAATGTTAAAAAGGCAAAAAGAGCAGGGCTTTTACATGATATTGGAAAAGCACTTACTCATGATATAGAAGGATCTCATGCGCTAATAGGAGCGGAACTGGCAAAAAGGCTTCATGAGGATGAAGAGATAGTCCATTCCATAGAAGCTCACCATGGTGAAATCGAAACAGAGACCCTTATGGACATAATAGTTCAGGTTGCTGATGCAATTTCAGGCGCAAGACCGGGAGCGCGAAGAGAAACGCTTGAAAGCTATATAAAGAGACTTGAAAGCCTGGAGAAGATAGCCACGGATTTTAAGGGCATTGAAAAAGCTTATGCCATTCAGGCAGGCAGGGAAATAAGGGTAATTGTAAAACCAGAAGAGATAAATGACGATCTTTCTCTAGTTATGGCAAAGGACATTGCAAGAAAGATAGAAAGCGAAATGGAGTATCCTGGTCAGATAAAAGTAACAGTTATAAGAGAAAGTCGTGCAGTAGATTATGCAAAATAATTCAGATATAAAAAATTTTTTATCTGAATTAGGGCTAAAAAATATTGAAAATATTGAACAGGATCTTGGCAGCGGTTATGTAAGGTTAAGGATTTCCGAAGCTGAAAGAAGACAGGCCCTTCAGGATATCAAATGTGTTGAAGATATTGTTGTAGAGCTTCTGAGGAACAGCAGAGATGCTGAATCTTCAAATATCTATATAGCAACAAAAAAATCGGGAGATTCAGAAAGAATAATATATTTTATTGATGACGGCAGGGGAATCCCTTCCGATCTGAAAGATCTGATATTTGAAGCAAGAGTAACATCCAAACTTGAAAATGCCCGTAAAGATATTTATGGATTTCACGGAAGAGGTATGGCTTTATTTTCCATCAAACTGAATGTGGAAGAGATTTATCTTACTTTTTCAAGAACAGGTGCAGGCAGTTCGTTTTTTTTAAGGATAGATCTTTCAAAAATTCCTGAAAAGAAAGACCAGTCTGTTTTTCCGGAAATTGTAGAGCTTGATGGAAATATCAGCATAATTGGAGGTCTGAACAATATTCCTAAAAATCTTGTTGAATTCAAGCTTCAAAATCAGGAAATCAATCTTTATTACGGAGCACCTTCCCAGATAATATTAAGCATGAGAAATAATGCAAAATCCATGGATATGTTTGATTTGCTGCCGAAGTTCAATGATTTTGAAGAAGTTAAAAAATATATAGAAATTAACGAAGACCTTAAACTGGTTCATTATCCCTGCCTTACCAATAATTATAATGTTCTTTCCGGAATATGCAGTGATTTTTTTAAAATGAACATATCAGACAGAAGTATTCAGAGAATCATATATGAGGAATTTGAACCTTTAAATCCGATAAATCTTGAACAACTCGTTCATTTAAACCGGAAGAAAAATAACGGTCCGGAAGAAGTGGGCGAAGAAAGTCCCGGAAAAGAAAAAAATGCTCCAAAAATATATGAAGATCAAAAATTGTCTTCAAGATTTGAAGATGATGAAATTAAGTATATAATGAATGCACTGGTTGAAAAGATTAATACTGAAGGACAAAAACATCTTATCAGAGTCAGGGATAATTTTATAGCAAAAAGAAATAATAATATACAAATAAATATAGAACTTGAAGAAATAAACTAATTGTAAAAATGAAGATACTTAAAGTTTCTGCCAATACAAGACCAAATTCCATTGCAGGAGCAATAGCGGGAATAATAAGAGAAGAAGGAAGAGTGCAGATACAAACCATAGGTGCGGCTGCTTTAAACCAGACAATAAAGGGTATTGCGATTGCAAGAGGATATATTGCGCCTACAGGCAAAGAAGTAATATGCATTCCTTTTTTTAAGGATATTGAAGTAAACAAAGAAACAAAAACAGCTATTGTTCTTACTGTCGAGACCAAACCGATGGAATAACCGCATATTGCCTTGGACTGTTACATCTATTGGAATCATTTGTTATGAGAAAATATTTTATTGAAACTTTTGGCTGCCAGATGAATGAATTTGATTCTGAAAGAATTGAATTTCTGCTTGAGGAAATGGGTTTTGAAAAAGAAAATGACACAGGCAGGGCAGATCTTATTATAGTCAATACATGTGCCGTAAGAGAAAAAGCAAAGAACAAACTTTATGGCCATCTTGGCAGGTATAAGGAATTCAAAACGAAAAATCCGGATCTGCTGATATGTGTCGGGGGCTGCACTGCCCAGAACCTCAAGATGCAGATACTGGATGATTTTCCTTTTGTTGATATAGTTTTCGGTACGCATAATATCTCCGGTCTGCCGTCGATGATTGGAAAAAGGTTAAAAGACGGTGAAAAGATATGCGCAACACCTGATGAAGGATTTGATTATGATCTTAAAAAATTCAAAAGAACTTATAGCTTTAAGTCTTATCTTCCCGTTTCTGTAGGATGTAATAATTTTTGCTCATACTGCATTGTGCCTTTTGTAAGAGGCAGGGAAATATCCATAAATCCGGAACTGATTCTGGAAAATATAGAAAAACTGACCGGAAAAGGTGTTGTGGAAATAACGCTTGTAGGTCAGAATGTTAATTCTTATGGCAAAGATCTTGAAAACCCGGTTTCTTTTTCAGAACTATTAAAAAAAATTTCTGCAGTTAAAGGGCTGAAAAGAATAAGATTTATGACAAGTCATCCCAAAGATTTTTCAGATGAGCTGATAGACACTATCGCCGGCAGGGATAATATAATGCCTCATATACATTTACCGCTTCAGTCTGGTTCAGACAGGATATTGAAACTGATGAACAGGGATTACACGGGAAATGACTTTCTAGGGCTTACGGAAGAGATCAGAAAAAGAATTTGTAACTGCGCAATCACCACTGATATTATTGTGGGTTTTCCGGGAGAAGAAGAAAAGGATTTTTATGATACCCTTGATCTGGTTAAAAAAATACGTTTTGAAAGAGCCTTTACGTTTATTTATTCTAAAAGGGAAGGAACAAGAGCGGCAGAATTTGATGATAATATTCCTTTAAAAGTAAAAAAAGAATTTTTTAAAGAACTTGTCGATGTCCAGAATAAAATCTCGCTTGAAAAAAACCAGCTCAAAACCGGAAATGAGTATGAAGTTCTGGTAGAAGGTAAAGGTCCTAAAAATACATTTGAAGGAAGACTTGAAGACAATACTCTTGTTAATTTTGAACATGACGAAGAGGGGATTGCCGGGGAATTTATAAATGTAAGAATAACAGGCGCAAAATCATTTTATCTGAAAGGCAGAAAAATATAATATATTGATGGAAACAATAAACAATGATTCTTCTCTGAAAGATGGACTGATATCAAAAGATAAACTTATTGCTCTTAAAAAAAATCTTATTGGGAATGAAACAGTAATAGTAATATGCGGTCCTACATGCAGCGGAAAGACAAGGGCCGCTTTAAACCTGGCAATGCTCCTTGATACGGATATCATATCGGCAGATTCAATGCAGGCATTCAGATATATGGATATAGGAACCGACAAGCAGGATCTTGAAAAATTTTCGGTAAAGCAGTTCATGATAAACATCTGTGATCCTGATTACAGACTGACTGCTGTGGAATTCAGAGATATTGCGAGAAAAGTAATAAAGGAAGAATTTTTTAATAAAAATAAAATACCTATAATAGCGGGAGGTTCAGGTCTTCATATAAGAGCTATAATAGATGATCTTATGTGTGCTCCTGATTCAAGGCATGAATTGAAAAAAGAAATTAAAGAAAAAATAAAATTGAAAGGCCTTGATTATTATTATAATGAATTAAAAAAAATGGATATGGAATATGCTTTAAAAATAAGCAGTAATGATGAGAGACGCATAGTAAGAGCGCTGGAGGTGTGTTACAGCACAAACAGAAAATTTTCTGATTATCTAACAAACTGGGAAGAAAGAAAATCAATTTATAACTGTGTTATGATTGGATTGAATACCGAAAGAAAATCTTTGTATGATAATATTGATAAAAGGGTAAAAGAAATGATCGAAAAAGGTCTTTTAGAGGAAGTAAGCTTGCTTTATGAAAGAGGTTATTCCGGATGCAACAGTATTACCCAGGCGATAGGCTATAAAGAGCTGATAAAGTATCTTGATGGAGAAATGTCTCTGGATGAATCCATTGAAGAGATTAAAAAAAATACAAGACATCTTGCTAAAAAGCAACTAACATGGTTTAAGGCCGACGGTCGCATAAACTGGGTAGAATCTGGCAGCAGTGCCGGTATAAAAGATATAATGAAGGATATTTTAAGTATAATAAATTTAAAGGTGGAGCATGGAAGGATTTGAGTTTTCAAAGCTGACAGGCCAGGGGAATGATTTCATTCTTATTGATTCTGTTAAAAAAGAATATTCTTTTACGGAAAGTCAGATAAAAAAAATGTGTGACAGGCATTTCGGCATCGGGGCTGACGGTGTGATAATTGTCAGAAAATCAGTTTCTGCTGATTTGTTCATGGATTATTATAATAGTGACGGCACAATTGCCGAGATGTGCGGGAATGGTATCAGATGTATGGCAAGATTTGCTTTTGAGAAAAAGCTGGTTCAGAAGGAAGAAATTCTTATAGAAACAAGAGCTGGCCTGAAAAGAATAAAACTTCAGCTTCTGACAGACGGCAAAGTCGGGCTTATTGAAGCTGATATGGGCTCTCCGATATTTGATAATGAAAAAATTCCCGTGATCCCTGAAGATGCTGAAGAACCGGAACTGCCTTTGAAAAATAAAGACACCGGTAATTTTTATGGAGAGTTTAAAGCGGAAAAAAATCTGTTTTTTGAAAGAAAATTCTATATATCCGAAAAATTATATGAGTTGAACTGTCTTTCCATGGGTAATCCCCACTGTGTAATATTTATCTCTGAATCCGAGCAGCTTGAAGAAATTGATTTAAGAAAAATTGGCCCGGAAATAGAAAATTTTCCGATTTTTCCCAGAAAAACCAATGTGGAATTTATAAAAATCATATCAGACAATGAAATATCAATGCGTGTATGGGAAAGAGGATGCGGTGAAACCCTTGCCTGCGGGACAGGAGCCTGCGCGTCTGTTTCAGCAGCAATCATCCTCAATAAGGTAAAACCGGGGGAGGTAGTCGTAAATCTTACTGGTGGAAGATTGTTTATAAGCTGGACAGGGAAAAAACAGGACAGCGTTTTTCTCAAAGGGAAGACTGACTATATCTTTGATGGCAAATACTTTTTTGACAATATTGTATGAAAGGAAAACAAGCAATGATTTTTAACGAATCTGAAAGACTGAGCTCTATACCGCCTTATCTTTTTGCGGAAATAGATGAAATAATCAAAAAGAAAAAAGAAGACGGTTTTGATGTTATAAGTCTTGGAATCGGTGATCCCGACATTAAAACTCCTGATATTGTTGTGGAGGAGTTAAAAAAACAGGCCGATAATCCGGAAAATCACAGATATCCTTCCAGCTATGGCCTTAAAGCGCTAAAGAAAGCTGCATCAGATTTTTATAAAAAAAGATTCAATGTTGAAATAGATCCCGAAAGGGAAGTGATATCTTTATGGGGTTCAAAAGAAGGAATCGCAAATATTGCATATACTTTTATTAATCCGGGAGACATAGTGCTTGCTCCTGATCCCTCTTATCCGGTTTATAAAATAGGAACCATGTTTGCAGGCGGGAGTACTGTAACCGTTCCCCTGAGAGAAGAGAACAACTATCTTATTGATTTTAATGAAATTGACTTAAATATTGCAAAAAAGGCAAAAATAATACATGCCAATTATCCCAATAATCCTACAAGCGCAGGTTGCGGCATTGATTTCTTCGAAAAGCTTTCAAGCTTTGCTATGGAAAACAATATTATCGTATGTCATGACAATGCTTATGGAGACATTTATTCTGAACAAAGCGCCAAACCGGTCAGTTTTTTAAATGCAAGAAACTCAAAGGAAACAGGCATAGAATTTTACTCTCTTTCCAAATCTTTTAATATGACAGGATGGAGAATAAGTATTGCTGTTGGAAATCCTTCAGTAATCAGCAGCCTTGGAAAATACAAATCCAATGTGGACAGCGGAGTTTTTAATGCAATTCAGCTTGCTGCAGCAAAAGCTCTGGAGAATTATGATGAACTTACTATGGAAAACAATAAGATTTACAACAGAAGACGATCAAAAGTCTGGGGTCTTCTTGATAAAATCGGACTGTCTTATTTTAAATCCGGCAATACTATTTATGTGTGGACAAAAGTGCCTGAAGGATATACATCATCATCTTTTGCAAAACTGCTCCTTGACAAAGCCTCTGTAGTGGTAACACCGGGAAGCGCATACGGCTTGTATGGGGAGGGATTTTTCAGGATTTCACTGACTATTTCAGATGAGAGGCTTGAAGAAGCAATCGACAGGATAAGCAATGTCTTTTGAGACTACAAAGAATAAAAAAGAAAAATCTTTACTTGTTTTTATAAAAATAAAATCAACAGAGCTGTCTGAAAATATTTCAGACAGCTCTTATGCAAAAGACCGCATAGAAGAATTAAAGAATCTTGCTTTTAGCGCCGGTGCAGACGTATATGAAGTAATAACGCATTTGCAGCAGAAAATCAATTCAAGATATTATATAAGTACCGGAAAACTGGAAGAGCTGGAAGAAGTCATAAAGGCGGAAGAACTGGACCTGGTAATATTTGACGATGAACTTAGTCCAACTCAGCAGGGTAATCTGCAGGATAAGCTTAAGGTAAAAGTAATAGACAGAACAGCGCTTATTCTGGATATATTTGCTCAGAGAGCGATGAGCAGGGAGGGGAAACTGCAGGTAGAACTTGCTCAGCTCAACTATCTTTTGCCACGGCTGAGAGGTAAGGGTGTCATTCTCTCCAAGCTTGGAGGAGGCATTGGAACAAGAGGTCCCGGAGAAACCAAGCTCGAGGTAGACAGGAGAAAAATAAGAGAGAAGATAAGGCTTCTGGAAAAAAGAATAAAAGAAATTTCTGTTCAGAGATCGACCCGGAGAAAATTAAGGGAAAAATCAGGAATTTTTAAAATTGCACTCGTAGGCTATACAAATAGCGGTAAATCAACTCTGCTGAACGCTCTTACTGAATCAAATGTGCTGGAAAAGGATATGCTTTTTTCTACTCTTGATTCGACTACAAGAAAATTAAGATTATCTGAATTTATAGAAGCTTCAATTTCCGATACTGTAGGTTTTATAGAAAAGCTGCCTCATCAGCTTATTGCCGCTTTCAGGTCTACCCTGGAAGAAGTAATAAAAGCAGATTTATTGCTGGCAGTTGTGGATATAAGTAATCCTAATTATGAAAGACATATTATAAGCATAAAGAAAGTTCTTGATGAATTACAGATAAAGGATAAAGAGATATTTGTAGTATTTAACAAAACAGATATCACGGGCAATGAATTGCTGATAAGCGATGCAAAAATAAAATACAGGAATTCAGTGTTCATATCTGCAAAAAATAAAACCGGCTTTGAAGAGCTGCGTGACGCTATTCTGCGCATAATCTCTTTTAACGACATAACATTCAGCGTCGAAATACCATATGATGAAACCGGTTTTGAATCCTTATTACATGAAAACTGCATGATTCTGGATAAAAAGTATGATAGTGATACTATAAAAATACAATCAAGATGCAACTACCGGATTTTTAATAAACTTGTTTCACAGGCATCAAAAGAATACAGGAATGTTATTATAATGAGAGCTAACGGGATTAAGGCAGAATGCTAAAAATATTTTCTTAGAACTCCTATTACCTTGCCGACTATATCAACAACTTTTACAGTAATAGGTTTCATATAGTCATTTTCAGGTATCAGTTTTATTACTTTGTCTGTTTTTAAAAATCTTTTTACAGTTGCCTCATCTTCAATAAGAGCTACCACGATTTCACCGTTTCTTGCTATGCTTTGTTTTCTTACAATAATATAATCCCGATCCAGTATGCCTGCATTTATCATACTGTCTCCCTTGACTTTAAGCATAAAAACATTATTAAAGTCACTTATGAAATCATTGGTTACAGGAAAATATTCTTCAATATTTTCTTCAGCCAGTATTGGTTTTCCTGCTGCAACATTTCCCACTACAGGAATAAGAACCACATTATTATTGATCTCATCTGAGTCTGCTTTTTTATTATGCTGACTTTTTATTATCTCTATTGATCTTGAACTTCCTTTTACTCTTTTTATATAACCTGATTTTTCCAATTTGGAAAGGTGGGCATGTACTGTAGCTGAAGAACTAAGACCGGTTGCTGAAGCTATTTCCCTGACAGTTGGCGGATAACCTGATTCCGATATGTAGTCTATTATAAAATCAAGTATTTTCTTTTGTCTTTCACTGATATCTGTATTCATTTTGTGAAATATATATTTTAAATAAATAATTTTTAATAAATATTTACATTTCAATTAAA
>DUQM01000036.1 GCA_012837825.1 Actinomycetota bacterium
ATGAGTCTGAGAATCGGTTCCTTATATCATAATATAATAAGCAGGTTCTTTAAGAAAGATCAAAAGCCGGCTCTTCAGGAATTATTAAAAATAATGGATGAGGAGCTTGAGAACAATAAAGATGATTTCAAATATCATTTTTATTTTAAAGAGATAAAAAATGAGATGAATAAAAACTTTATCAATCTTTATAATAATTTTTCCTATATCATAGATGATCCAGACTATGAAAACTTAAAAGATAAAATATTTACAGAAAAGGAATTTGTTTTTGATATTGATGAAAAAAACAAAATTAAAGGCAAGATAGACCTGATAAATCTGAGGGATGATGGTTTTGCAGAACTGATCGATTTTAAATCCTCGCAAAAAAAGTATTCGGAAAAAGATCTTGAAGAAGAACTCCAGCTTAAGATCTATTATCTTGCCATAAAAAAGAGCAATAGCATAGCAGAACTTCTTCCGGATATCAGGAACAGAACCATATTGCCCAGATATTATGTAATAGGATTGGAAAAATATAATTTTTTTACGGTAACTGTCCATGAAAAAACGGAAGAGATGGTAACGGAAAAGATTTTAAGTATTATAAGCAATATAAAGAAAGAGAAATTTGATATAAATCCGAGAAATTATTTCAGCTGCAGCAGCTGTGAATATAAAATATTCTGTGAAAAATATTATGGAGAACCACTTTAAGCCTTCACCTGAACAGGAACAGATAATATATGGTGAGGAAAAAATAAAAAAGGTAATTGCCTGTGCCGGGTCAGGAAAAACCAGTATTCTGACTGCAAGTATTGTAAATATACTAAAAGAGGAAAAATGTCTTCCTTCAGAAATACTGGCTCTTACTTTTACAAAAAACGCGGCTCTGAATATGCAGACAAGGATCTCAAAAGAGCTATCATTTTCAACTGATTCTGAAGTGATAGACATATTTACATTCAATTCTTTTGGAAATCAGATAATAAGAGAAAACAGTTACAAATTCGGACTCTCAAAAAACTTCAGCCTGCTAAATGAAGCAAAATCATGGCAGATAATTTTTGAAATATTCAGGAATTCTGATTTTGAATATTTAAAAGCCGGCAAAAATATTGCACAGTTTACAAAAAGAATCCTTGAATCTATCTGGAACATAAAAAACAACCTTGTCAGTTTCGACAATTTAAAAACTTACCTGATTGAATATGAATCAGTGCTTTCAGGATATAAAAGCAAAGGCCTGCAGAAGGAAGAATTAAATAAAATAAGTTATTTTAATGAGATATGCAGGATGTATGCTGAATATGAGAAACTTAAATTATTAAAAAACTGTATAGATTATGCAGATCAGATTTTTATGCCATACAGACTGTTTAATGAGTCTGTTGCTGTAAAGGAAAAATATCAGCAAAAATATAAGTTTATATTTGTTGATGAGTTTCAGGATACAAATAACTCCCAGGCATATCTTCTTGCAAAAATATTTGACCCGAAAAGAAACAGTATAATGATAGTGGGGGATGATGATCAGGGGATATACGGATTCAGGGGAGCTTCTGTTGAAAATATAATGGACATGGGATATTTCGAATCGGAACTTGTTTCAGACAGCAAACCTTATTTTCTGACAATAAACTTCAGATCCGGGGAAAAAATAATTAATTTTGCAAATAATGTAATCAGCAATAACAAAGAAAGAAATATAAAAATCATAAAGCCCGAGTTTTCAGGGAAAGAATCAGAAATATTTTTCTTTAAGACCATTGATATGAGAGAAGAAGCAATTATTATTTGCGAAATGATTAAAAAGTTAAGAGAAAAAGGCATAATGTTAAAAGATATCGCAATATTATGCAGAAAGAAAAAATTTGGTGAGATAACAAGAGTCCTTAATAAGGAAAACATAAGATATGAATTCATTGGGAACAAAAATCTTTTTTATGAAAACGAGATTCTTTTTTTGTTAAGCTGGCTTAAACTAATCAATAATATATATGATGAAGAAAGCCTGATGTATCTTCTCAAATCATCAAAATACAAAATATCTGACAGAGACATCTATTTTTTAAAAAACCGTATCGAATATGGTGCTGAAACCGGTGAAAATCATAAAAAAGAAAAATCAGTTCCTGTCCGGTATCTTTTAGGGTCTTTAAAAAAGTCCGATGACAATAGATTCATAACAAAAGATACGAATGAGAAAATAAAATCTTTTCTTTCAGAGTTTGAATATTATATCAAAAAATCCGAGCAATATAATCTCAGCGGTATAATTAATTTAATATTTCACCACTCAGGGCTTTATGATGAAATAAAATCCGGATTTGGGCAGAATTTAAAGAAAAAAATAAAAAACATAGAATCTCTGATAAGAATAGCATCAGATTTTGAACAGGATAATTCAAATGCAGATTTTGAAGCTTTTGTTATTTATCTGAAAGAACTTGCCAGAACTGAAGTAGAAGACCCTGACAGTATTGAGATTTCCGGTGATAATGCTGTAAAAATAATGAGTATTCATGCTGCAAAAGGTCTGGAGTTTAAAATAGTCTTTCTTCCCATGTTGAGGAATAAAGATTATAAACCAAAATTAAATTCAAAAGCTGAGTTTGAATTACCTGCCTATCTCAGGACAGACAGCAGAGTATGGTCTGAAAAAGCTTCATACTCAAGTCAGGCAAAATTCAGGAAAAAACTGAAAGACAAAGCAAGGGAAGAAGAGAGAAGGATTTTTTATGTAGCAGCATCCAGGGCAGAAAAATTGCTTGTAATGTCTCACCCATTATTTGAAAGTTATCAGGGAAACCCGGATCAGAAATCAGATGAACTCCTTGAGTTTGTCAGAGAAGGCATAAATGATGTATGTGTGCCCGGCAATGCAAATCATAATACTGCTGCAATTAAAATTAAAGATGATATGGAAGTTTTGAATAATGATAGTTCTAAAGAAAGCATAAATACTTTAAACAAGTTCAGCGGCCTTATAGCAGATATGCAGTTTAAAGAAAGACAGGGAAGAAGCGGTTTTCAAAAACCACCTGTGAAAAAAAGAAGCACAGCTCTGCCGGATTTTACAGATAAAGAAAATGCAGCCAGACTTGAAAATAAATTACTTAAGGATATTTTCAGACTAAAGGGAGAAGGCAAAAAAGAAGTTCTGAAAAAAGATTTGTCCGGACAGAAAGAAACAGATGTTAAAACCAGATTTTTTACATTGACAGAAATACTGTCATATCTTACATGTCCAAAACTGTATGAATTAAGATATCTGATTAATATCCCTGAAAATACAAGCAGAGAAAATACAGATTTTGGAACAAAAATACATAAGCTTATTGCGGATATGAGCATGCAGCTGTTTAAAGCAGGCAATGCCGGAGAAAAAGGATTTACAAACAATGAATACGAAATTCTGCTAAAAAAATACGATCAGGAGATTCTTTCAATAAAAAATGAAAAATTAAGAAAAACTCTTTCAAACCTTACCGAAAGCAATGTCCTGGATTTCAGGGAAGTATCCCAAATATTTCTCGAAGAGCTTTTCTACTGGAAAGTCGGCAATGTTTATATAAGATGCCAGATAGACCGGGCAGATATAATGAATGACGGCTCATTGCGTATTTATGATTACAAATCAGGCTCCCAAAAAAGCAGTTCCGGTGATTTTTATTATAAAAATCAGATTAAATTTTATCTGATTGCTGCATCTGAATATTTTAAAATACCTGTTGAAAAAGCGGAAGGGCTTATCCTGTATTTAGGGAGCGGAGATATTGACAAAAGCAGACTGGATCTGCCTGCAGCACATGCCCAGAAAGCAAAGATTCCCCGAACCGTATCTGATATAATCTTGCAGAACTTTGATAAAAAGCTGGTAAAAGACTGCACAAGATGCAGTTATTCTTCAATCTGCAAGTAGCTCTTTTTTGTCAGACTACTTTGGTGCACCATTTAGAGTATTTTTTAATCTTATTCTTAACTGCCAGAAAATATATATCCTGAATCTTTTTTGTTATTTTACCTATTTCACCATTGCTTATTATTCTTCCGTCCACATTTCCAATAGGAGCTATTTGTGCACCAGTTCCGCAGAAGAACAATTCATCAGCTGTGTACAGCTCAGTCCTGCTTATCTGTCTTTCAATGACAGGTATATCAAGCTCTTCCTTTGAAAGCTCAACAACTGTATTTCTTGTTATGCCTTCAAGAATGTCACTGCTGACAGGCGGAGTAAAAAGTGCCTCATTCTTCACCATGAATAAATTCATGGCACTTCCTTCACAAACAAAGCTTGTTCCATAAGACAGGGTTATAGCTTCATCATAACCATCCGTCAGGGCTTCTGTTTTTTGGAGCGCTGCGTTGACATAACTGCCTGATATCTTCGCCCTTGGAGGGATGCAGTTATCCGGTATTCTTGCCCATGAAGAAACACATACTTTTAATGCTCTTGACATGTCCAGATATTCTCCAAGCGGGATTGAATAAATAAAAAGATCCTGTGAATCTTTATTGAGTTTCGGGCCAATATTCAGGTCACTGGTATATGCAAAAGGTCTTATATATGAATCTTCCGTGTAATTTTCTTTTTTTAAAAGATTTATAGTATAATCACACAGATCCTTGATGGAATAATTTATTTTAAGCATTATTATTTTGGCACTTTCAAGAAACCTTTTGTAATGATCTTCAAGTCTGAAAATATAGTTTGCTTTTTCAATTTCATTCCAGTAACTTCTTATCCCTTCAAAAACTGCTGTCCCGTATTGAAGCGCGCTAGTTCTTATGTCGACTTTTGCTTCTTCAATAGGCACTATCTTACCCTGAAAGAAGGCATAATTCGGGTGGCTTAAATTTTCCATAGCGTTTCATCCTTACTTATAAATTTAATTTAAAAATAAAATTTTAGAAAAATTAATCTATTAAATTTTACTCTTTTAAGATTATATTTCAATTAAAAGAATAAAAGAAAAAATAAGAAAATGGGGAAATAAAAAAACTCCGAGTTATCTTTTACCATAGCTTGCACCTTAGGTTACTCAACATCTCGGAGCTTCTCCTAGAACTTTTCTCAGGGACTTTTCCAAAATCAGCTTACCTTTTCAATGCTTTCGCCTCAAAATCTCTTCTGTTTCGAGAGGTTGCCTCCTGTTCTAAGATGGTTATTAATATAGCAATTAAAAAAATCATTGTCAATATTATTTTTAATAAAAAATTAAGAAAAATTTAATTGTATTTTATTTCAATATTATGCAATAAATATATCTTAAAAACAGATATATGATAATTATTACTGAAAAAGATAAGGATATTATAAAAATCCGATATGAATATTCCGCTTGAGCTAATACAGCTTTTTTTTAGTGCCATGATGGTTGGTTTTTCAGGAGCCTTGGTTCCGGGACCCATGTTCACACTTATGGTGACCAGAGTTGCGCAGAAAGGTTTCAGGGCTTCTTTCCTGATAGTGGCAGGTCATGCGATTGCTGAGCTTGCGATACTTGTAATTTTTATTTTCGGACTTATTAATTATCTTAAAAACGAGACAGTAATCAAAATAATAGGAATACTGGGGGGAATAGGTCTCCTGTATCTTGCTTATGATATGATATATTTGAGTATAAAGAATAAAATAAAAATCGACCTTGATATAAATTCAGGCAAAAAAATAAACAACAGCAGAAGCAGTCTTTTTATACTGATCCAGGGTTTTCTTATTAATCTTGTTAATCCTTACTGGTACATATGGTGGGTTACAGTTGGGGCAGCCTTTCTGCTTAAAGGCACTTCATTCGGATATCCCGGTATTTTTACTTTTTATGCCGGGCATATCAGTTCTGATTTTATCTGGTATCTTTTTATAGGATTTATATTAAGCAGAGGCAAAAGAATAATCAGTCAGAAGGCATACAGGATATTGTTTCTTATCTGCGGATTATTCCTTGTTTATCTTGGCATAAAATTTATAATTGATTTTACCCTGGGATGATATTATATGTATCAGAGTCATGCGGACATATTAACAATAATTAGACCGGGCAGATGATAATGGATTTTAATATCACCGGACTGAGAAATAATATTTTTTATCGCAATAATCTTTACAGAGATTATGTGTTTGAATTTGACAAACTAAGGAATTTTTTTTCATATGATTACAGATTGCCTGAACAATATAAAGCAAGAGCGGATTTTCTGAAAAAAACTTATGACAAAGATATAAAGAACAATCTTTGTGATGAATTATACGATTATAACAATTCATTTGGATGTGGTAAAAAGACTTTAGAGAATATAGATATCTTAAAAAAAGAAGATTCCTTTACTCTGGTGGCAGGGCAGCAGCCGGGAATTTTTTCCGGACCTTTATATACCATATATAAGGCAATAAGCCTGGTGTCCGTTTCAAAAATGCTTTCCGAGAAATTAAATATTAAAATTGTGCCTGTATTCTGGAATGCTTCTGATGATAATGATATTGACGAAATCAAAAGTATAAATATCCCCTCAGGAAGTCTTGAGAAGATATCGATTGACATCCCCGGATATCTCAGCAGGTTAAGTTTTTCAAAGATGGTGCTTCCGGTTGATGAGTACGAGAACCTGGTAAGAAAACTGCTTGACAGTCTTCAGGAAACTGAATATAAAAAGGAAATAGAAAAATTTCTCAGCCGGATACTTGATATCATGATGAATGCCGGAAAAAATAACGGTTTTTCCGTTTCAAGGTTTTTTTCAGCAATATTAAGTCATTTATTTTCAGATGACGGCCTTATAATAATAGACCCGGAGCTTGCTGTATTAAAAAAATTTTCAAGGAAGATAATTGAATTTGATCTTTCAAAACAGACAGAGATACATGGATCAATAGATTTCAATTCCAAAGAGCTGACAGCTCTCGGATATCACAGTCAGCTCAGCCTTTTAAGAGACAATCTTGATTTTTTTCTGAATACAAAAAATGCCAGGGAAAAAATAAAAATCAGCAAAAGAGGCAGCTTTTTTATTCATGGATATGATAGTAAAAAAAGCGAATTTTCCCTGAACGAGTTAAAAAATATTTTGTTTAAAAATATAAACGATACCGCACTAAGTGTAATTACAAGGCCGCTTCTACAGGACTGGGTTCTTCCAAACATTGCTACAATATGCGGACCCGGGGAAATAAGCTATTTTGCGCAGATAAAAGATGTATATACTTTTTTTGGCATAGAGATGCCGGTTATTATGCCAAGATTGTCAGCTACGATAATTGAAAGAAAAATAAAGGAATCCATAAAAAAAATAAAGCTTGATTATGAAACTCTGGAGCTTTTTCCCGAAAGGCAGACAAAAGCAATTCTTAAAAATATGATCGGATTTGACATTAATTCGTTTCTGGCTGAACTTGAAAAGGAAATGCATGAGTTAGTCAGAAATAAAAAGGAAACTCTGAGAAAACATGATATTGACGGAGATGGTCCGTTTAACAGAATTGAAAATAATCTTAAAAAAGAAATAGAGATACTATCTAAAAGGATATTGTCGGAATATGGCAGAAAGAACAGCTTTGTTGTTGATTCAATAAATAAAATCTATAATAATTTGCTGCCTAATAAAAATCTTCAGGAGAGAAGTGTAAATGTTTTTGACTATATAAACAGGTATGGTTTTGAAATAATAAACAGTATAAAGAAAAAACTTGATCCTTTTGATTTCAGGCATAAATTTATGGAAATAGCATAAGCGGGTGAAAAAATAATGAACGGGAATATCGGAAAACAGAAAATCGTAGATATCATAGCTTTTGCGCCCCATCCTGATGACGCTGAGATAGGTTGTGGCGGTCTGCTGATAGCAATGAAAAAGAAAGGCTGCAGAACAGGGATAATTGATCTTACAAGAGGAGAGCTTTCCAGCAATGGGAACCTTGAAACAAGAAAAAAGGAGACCCGAAGAGCCACAGAAATCTTAATGCTTGATTTAAGGGAAAATCTTGATATGAGTGATGGCAATATTGAATGCAATATGCAGAACAAGTTAAAAATAATCTATGTTTTAAGAAAATATACTCCGAAAATAGTTCTTTTTCCATATCTTCAGGACAGACATCCTGACCATGAAAATTCATCAAAACTTATCAAAGATGCGGTTTTTTTATCAGGACTTTCAAAACTGGAAACAGATATGCCGGCCTACAGGCCCAATATTGTATTAAATTATATGCTTCATTATGAATTCAACCCCTCTTTTATTGTTGACATAACAGAGCATTTCGAAGAAAAAGTACAAGCGATAAAGGCATACGGCTCACAGTTCTTTTCGGGAGATAGTAATCAGGCAACAACTCATATAAGCACAAAAGCTTTTAAAGAAATTTTATATACAAGAGCCAGATATTTTGGACTTAAAATAAGGGCCGGATATGGCGAACCTTATTTTATTAATTCAAAAATAAAAATAAATGATCCACTCAG
>DUQM01000037.1 GCA_012837825.1 Actinomycetota bacterium
ATTATATATTTTTTATATATATATGAAGTTGATATAAAAGTCATCTAATTATTGTGTATTATTTACAGAGATGTGTTTATTCAGATGACTATCAGTATTCCTAATTAAAGCAATCATTTCCCGGAAAGCCTGAAAATTTGGCAAAAGGTCTGTTAAAGAACTTATCGGAAACAAAAAACATTGGCAGAAAAAAGAAGTAAAATAATTCTTTGAAATGCCCGTCAAAAAAAATTTGGAGTAAGTATTCGTGAATTGGACGCCTGCGTTGACTTACTCCGAAACTAATATTACATAATTTTGATTTTTATTTCAAGAATCTTTTACAATTTAATAAAAGAATTATTTTCAGTTCCACTATTTGCTGCTTTTTTATATTTTCCCCTATTCTCTTAACCATTCATTATAGATTTCCTGAAAAGTCCCGTCAGCATTTATTTCTTTAAGTATCTCGTTGATTCTTTCAGTTAGACCGGTTCCCTTTTTAATAATTATCGAGTAACTTGCTTCTGATTTTATTTTCTCTATGAATTTATAAGAGTCAGGATCATCTCTCAGGATTCTTATGCCTATGGGTGCAGATATAAGTATGCCGTCCACCTCCTGGGATTTAAGAGCTTTTATCAGCGCAACAGCATCATCATATTTTCCCACACTGTAATTAAGCAGAAATTCCGGGTCAAGATTTTCAATTTCTGATTTTATTATACCTATTTTTTTTGATATAAAATCATTGCCTATTGCCAGTTTGCTTGTTGTAAGCGTAATCAATGTATATTCAAGAGTATAGTAAGGATCCGAAAAATCAGCTGTTTTTGATTTTTCCTGGTTTGGAATTATTGCTGATATTATTATATCTATTTCAGGCTCATTTATTTTCTCATAAATCTCGTTATAAGACATCTGAGTTATTTTTAATTCTTTTTCAAGTCTTTTTGCTATCTCTCCGGCAAGATCCACATCAAAACCTACTATTTCTTCACCCTGCAGATATGCAAAAGGAGGAAAGGTCGCATCAATGCCGACATTTAAAAATTTACTGAAAACAGTAGTGCTTGTCTGCAATGAAGCCGCCTCAGATGTATTGTTTGTTTTTTCTGATTTTTTACATCCGTAATTGACAAAAACCGATAATAAAAAGACTGTGAGCATTAAAGGTATTATTATTTTTATAAATAACTTCTTTTCACTTCTAAAATTATCCTGATTCAAAACTGCCTTTCTTTATCAATATTTAAATCTGATTTATATTATTTCCTCTGATTTCGGAAATTGTACACTTTGTGCAAAATGTTCTGAAAAAGAAGGGAACACATTAAGTTCAAGGTATCTGATTTTCTTTCCTATGTCTTCTGCCGTTTTTCTTTGTTTTTCTGAAATCAGCACCATTTTCGCTCCGGTACTGGCAGCATTTCCTACCTGGCTTATTTTCTTCAGCGGAATATTTGGGAACATACCTATATTAATTACATTTTTCGGATCTATATAGGAACCGAATGCACCTGCTATTATTATTTTATCTATATCCCTGAAATCTATTCCGGCATATTCAAGAAGTATCTCTATACCTGTACGCATAGCTCCTTTTGCAAGCTGGATTTCAACAATGTCCTTCTGGTTTATGGATATAAGATCTTCCGACGGACAGGTTTCGTCATTATCATCATAGTAATCAGGTAAAAGAACGTACCGGGCATTTCCCAAACTGTCAATACAAATGCATCTGTTCTCTTTATCAAATTTTCCATGGCTGTTAATAATGCCGGCCTTCAATAGCTCTGCCACTGCATCCAGGATTCCCGAACCACAGATGCCCACAGGCTTCTTATCGTCAATGGTCTGAATTCTGGGCTTGCAGTCATTGCTGTCAATGATTACTCTTTCTATTGCTCCCGGAGCAGCTCTCATTCCATATCTTATGTGCGCCCCCTCAAAAGCAGGGCCGGATGCTGTTGAAACGCTGTAAAGATTTCCTTTGGAAACCAGAGCGATTTCTGTATTTGTGCCAATATCAATGCCTATGCAGTTTCCTTTCATTTTATACAGGTCTGTTGCCAGAACCATTGCAATAAGGTCTGAACCTATAAAGCCCGCAACTACAGGAATAAGATAAATATATCCTCCGGTTGAAATTTCTATACCAAGTTCTCTTGCTTTTATTTCCAGGGAATCACTGGTTAAGGCCGGGAAAGGCGATAGTCCAAGCTGTTTTACCGGAAGACCCAGAAAAAGATGGTGCATGGCTGTATTTCCAACCAGTGTTACTTCCGATATTTCCACGCTTTCCAGTCCATTATTTTTGCAAAGCCCACTTATCAGGAAATTAATGGAATCAGTTACGGTTTTCTTTGTTTTTATCAGGTTTTCAGTACTTTCTGAAGCAAAATTAATCCTGCTCATAACATCTTCACCATAACCTATCTGCGGATTCATGACTCCCTTTTTATCGATTGTTTTTCCGGTAATGAGATCGACAAGGAGAGCTGCTATTTTTGTGGTTCCAAGATCAATGGCTATACCATAATTTTTACCGGTAGTGTCGCCCGGCTCAATATTTACTATTTCATTTTTCCTTACCGCTGCAGTAATCTCCCATCTGTTTTTTCTGATTATTTCCGGCATTTTTTTCAGTACTTCATAATCAATGCAGTCTGCCCTGACGGAATATACCGAAAACAGGGTGTCCCTGATTCTGTTAAAATCAGCTTTTACATCTTCAAGAGTTGCCCTCTCAAGTTTCAGGAAATATTTTTTTACGATCTGTTCAACTTTTATGCTTTTTTCCTGGCCGGTTATCTGAAGCTTCTGTTCTTCGCTTAAAGAAGAAGCCGGTATGTATGCAGAAGTATTTTCCATGAAGTCATGCTGGCATGCCAGTCTTACTCCATGAGCGATTTCATCTTTGGCAAGAATCCTTCTCTCTGAATCGGTAGCCTCAGGGACAGTTCCTCCGGTGATTATTATCCTGCATTTTCCACAAGTCCCTTTTCCTGAACAGACTGATTTTATTCCGATGCCTGCATTTCTTATGGCATCAAGCATGTTTGCAGGCCTGTCGAGATTAAACCTTTTACCTATCGGTTCAATCTCTATGGCTATTTTTTCATTTTGCATTTTTTGCCGTTTTTATTCCCTGTTTTATCTTTTAGTAAAACTTATTATAAACCCGCCGCTTCAAAAGCAGCCGGAATAAAAATCTGATTGGATATTTAAAAAACTATTTTATCGGAATAGTATAAGGTCCTTCAGGAATGATTGTGACTTTTGCATCTCTCCCAAATTTCTCAAAGCCTATTTCAAGTGCTTCCTCTACTGAAGGAACAAGTTTCAGTGTTCCATCAGGTATTTTATTTGCGCAGGCAGAAAGACAGGGGCTGTAAAGATAAATCTCTGCCTTTTTCCTTGCTTTGGCAAGCTCTTCAAGTTCCCACTGATCAATTACAAAAAAATCCGGATCTTTGATTTTTTCAATAAAAGCATCAAGATCTTTTTCGTTTGTCACCAGCTCAACAAATTCTTTGCTGCCTATCTCTTCATTACACTCGGAAGCAATTATTATCATTCCGTCTTTTTTTACCGCAGGCATTGCAGCTACCATACCTTTTACCGCCTGATATAATGTAGCATCCAGCGGCAGACCGCCTCCGGAGGTGATTACTATATCTGCTTCACCCTTTATTTTATAACTGTTATACTCCTTACAGAATGCGGCACCTTCATAAAATGCTGCTTCCAGATCTCCGCTGAATATTCCTGTTATTTCTTTATTTTTATTAATTGTTACATTTACAATAAAATCAACTCCTGCCATTTTTGCTATCTCAAGGGACTCCATATGAAATGGATTATTCTCAAGGACAGCATTGGAGGCAAAAGGAGATTCAAGTATTTCAGGGCCATGAAAATGCTTAAACATATCCATATAGCTTATTCCGGGACATATTGCTTTTCTTCCACCCGAGAATCCTGCCATAAAATGAGGTTCAATAAGTCCGGTAAGGATTCTAAAGTCAGCTTCAAGATACGTTTTGTTAATTATTACAGGTGTACCCCTTCTGGTATTTCCTATCATTTTGCAAGCCTGTCTGTCTCTGGCATAGTGATTAACGATTTTGTAATTATCCATTATTTCCCTGCCAACAAGATTTTCAAGCTCACTCCCCAGGTTAGGCCTGTGAAGACCTGTTGCGATAAGTATCGTTATCTGCTCTTTTTTTATTGAACAGTTTTCCATCTCTGAAAGTAGCGCTTCAAGAATTATTTTTGTAGGAACAGCTCTTGTTGAATCAGAAATAACTATACATATTCTGCCAGCTGTTGAAATTTTTTCACTGAGGGGATTTGTTCCGATAGGATTTCTAAAACTTTCTTTTAATGCTTTTACGGGAGACTTTACCACATCTGCATTCCTGCTCTCAGCAATATCAAAAACGTTGCTATCTTTTACTTCTATTTCAAGACCATCATAACCGTAATTAAGTTTGAACTTCATTTGCCATCCTTAAAATTTATAAGATATTCATATTTATTTTTCCGGATAGCTCTTATAATATTGCCCTGTAAAGATCAGGATGGGGTGATGCTATTATTTGGTAGTCGACAAGAAAATCTTTTTCCCTTGCATGTTTTATTCCGGTCATGACAGATTCTTTTACTGAAGAAATATCACCGTTTATGACACAAAAATTTTTCCCGCCAAGAGCTCTTGCAATTCTGATTTCCACCAGATCAACATCTGAAGCTTTCACTGCAGAATCAGCTGCAATAAAAATTGATGGTGATGTAAGTGTTTCTATTACACCTATTGCGTTTAATTCGCTTATATTTGAAGTCTGTGTAAGGGCTGCAAGAAGCTGGGGATAAATATTCATAATTGTACAGCCATCAATAATAAAATCATCATTTTTATCCATAATAGTTTTATACGAGTTTTCAACATCAGCTGCACCGCCGGTAAAAACTATATAATATTTGCCGGGGCATATTGTTTTTGCATCAACAATGCTGACATTTGAAGCTTTGACTATTATATCAACCGATGATATTCCGACAGCTATACTCCTGAACTCTACAACACCAACTGAGCTTTCCATATTTTTACCTTTTAAACAAAATTAAAAAAACAATTTATTTTCCTGTCTTTTTTCCGGCTGAACCTTTTGGCTGCTGTTCTGCTTTTGCAACAGCTCCAGCCGGTTTCTGTCTTTTTGATTTGGGGAAAGTGCCCCTTCCGGATCTTACACATCTGCCTGAAAGGATTTTTTCAAGCTCAGGGTGCGGTCTTGGAATAACATGTGTAGCCAGTACCTCAGAGACTCTTTTTGCAGCTACTGCTCCTGCATCCACGGCAGATTTCACCGCAGCAACTTCTCCCTGGCATACGATGGTAACAATTCCGCTTCCAACATATGCTTTTGAGATCAGGATTACATTCGCAGACTTAACCATGGCATCTGAAGCTTCAACGCCGCCAACCAAGCCTTTTGTTTCTATCAAACCTATTGCTTCACCGTTCATATTTTATTTCTCCTTCCAAAAACCGGAATAAATTTAATTAATAATTATTTTACAAAGTTCATAGAACCGTATATTGAGAGTCTTCTCTGCCTTGTAAAGGATCTTGGAGTTGTACATCCTTCTCCTGTTGCGCCTGCAATTGTCCAGGAAGTTCCGCCATTATTAAGATCTCCTCCGGATCTCTGGGATGAACCATTTACCTGCACTGTCGTAGTATTGATTTCCTGTGCAAAGTAAGTGATCCTTTCAATATTGGTTGAATGAATCATGGCTGTGTGTTTGAAATTATGCTCAACCCTGCAGGCCATTCTTACAGCTTCTTCAAATGTGTCAACTATAAGCATGGGAAGTACCGGCATAAGTTGTTCGTGCTGAACAAGTGGATGCATTTCATCATTGGTAACAAAAACGGCAAGCCTTAAGTCATCCCTGACATTTATTCCCGCCTGTTTTAATATCACTGCACAGTCTTTTCCCATTAATTTCTTGTCTATTTCGCCATTTTTAACTACAAGATTTGTAACTCTTTGAGCTTCATCATTATTAAGCATATAGCAATTGCCTTTGCCAAGTTCGCTAATGAGCTTGTCTGCAACAGCTCTCATGCATATAAGGATTTTCTCTTCATTGCAAAGAATATTGTTGTCAAAAGAAGCTCCGTGTATTATTTCCCTGGCAGCTCTTGCTATGTCTGCAGTATCGTCAACCACAGCCGGCGGATTACCCGGTCCTGCACCAAGCACTTTTTTCCCGCTCCTCATAGCTATATCAACTATTGCCGGGCCTCCGGTGGCACAGATAAGGTTTACATCTTTGTGAGACATGGCAATCTTTGCATTATCTATATTTGGTGTCTTTGTTGAAGTAATAAGATTTCTTGGCCCTCCGGCCGCAACTATGGCATCATGAACCACCAAAAGAGAATCCAGAGTAACTTTAATTGCTGAAGGATGCGGAAGATAAACAACAGAATTTCCTGCCGAAATCATTATAATTGTATTATTTATAACCATGGGTGCCGGATTGGTCATCGGAGTTATTGCAGCTATGACACCGTATGGAGCCATATCAACCGTCAGGGAACCATTATCATTACAGCACCTGCTGAAGCTTTTGATTTCAAGATCTTCAGGACCCAGCGATCTCTCGGCAGCAACAATATTTTTAATTATTTTGTCCTCAACTCTTCCCATTCCGGTTTCAGCCACTGCTGCTTTAGCCCATTTTTCTGCATTTGCAAGTGCGGCTTTTCTGATATTTTCAACAACGCCGAATCTTATATCTTTTCCGCCCTCCACCCATTGTTTCTGGGCTATCTTTGCAGATGCTATGGCTTCCTCTATTGTGTCAAACAAAGGACCTCCGGCCGGCTGTTGCTGAGCCTGACCGGCTGAACCCGCAGAGCTGGGAGAAACAATATTATTTACAACATTCCTGACAATCTGCTCTATTAATTTTTCATCTATATTCACTTATACCTCCCGATAGGTCTAAAAAAGTATTTATTCAAATATTCTTATACCACGAACGACAGCTTCATCTCTTGCAAGCGGTGTAAGAATCACACCCGGACCAAGCTTTATGCCTGATGTGGCAAAACTATCAAGATCATCAACAGTAATAATTGTCTTTGTGGTTTTTGCAAGAGTCAGTGGTCTTTCATGGCTGGCAGAAACACTGTCGCTATTGCCGCCGCTTATGCCTTTTTCAAAAGAATTGCTTATGTTTGCAATCATGTTCGGATCAGTGATTTCCCCCGAAATGCTGTTATCCGGAATCTGAGGAGGTATTTTGCTTATGTCGGCCATGGTTGACGGTCCGATAGGCGTAATACATGCTGCATTGACAATTTCCACAAGTGAACCGTTTACAACATCAGCAGCATTACCGTCATCAGTATCAATGTGCATTTCCGATTTAAAATCCTTGCTGACCCTGACCTGGACATTATTAAATGTCAGTCCCTTTGGCCCCGGTACCCTTACATCAACTTCATCATTATCCTTTATCCCGTAGTACTCTGCATCTTCCGCACTAAGATGAATGTGCCTGTTTGCTCTTATGACACCTTCAGAAAGGTATACAGCGCCTTTCGGCCCTATAAGAACTATAGGCGAAGTTCCTTCAAGCTTTCCTGACGGCCTTACAGGTGCATCAATCCCAAGGATTATGCAGTCTGTTTTCGCAAGTTCAACCTGGGATTTATCTCTTAAGGGACCCAGTATCCTCACATTCTGTATTGCATTGAGCTTCGGACCTACAAGAGTTACTGTTTCTTTATAGGCATAATTATTCGGCTGATAAAGTTCCTTCAGAATAGTAGGCTCATAGTCTTTGCCATAAAGTATGTCAAGATGTTCCCTGCAAAGGTGGACATGCTTGACTGAAATGCTGCATACAAGCTTTTTTTCAGCATCATTTTTTATTGCAGAGCCTGCCCTGCTGTCTGTTCCTGCCTCCATACGGCTTTCTGCTGAATAAGCGGCAGACGTGCTCAGTCCATTGTTAAGTTTTTCCACTACTTTTCGGACAACCTCTTGAATTAATTTTTCCGTATCCACTTTAGATACCTCTCTGGTTAATATTCAGGTTTATAATATTTGCGCGCCCGCGATTATTCCTGTGGAAGTATAAGTCCCAGTTCCTGATGAGGCCTAGGTATAATATGAACAGAAATAAGTTCTCCGACCCTTTTTGCAGCTGCAGCGCCTGCATCAACTGCTGCTTTTACTGCGCCTACATCGCCTTTTACAATTACTGTAATATATGCGCTTCCTATTCTTTCCTGACCCATAAGAGTCACGTTGGCAGCTTTAACCATTGCATCTGCAGCTTCGATTGACGCAACAAGTCCTCTGGTCTCAATTAATCCTATTGCTTCACCTAACATTTTTACTCCTTATCTGTTTGCTTAATTTTTTAATAATTATAAATTATCAGGTTTTGATTACAGTTCCTGTCTCATCTGTTTATTTCTCTAAGGATACTTTTAACAGTTGATTCAATTATGTCCTGCAACTCTTTTCTGGTTAATATAATTTTATCATTATCCTGTAATAAATTATAATCGGCAACCCTGTTCTTATTATTATTTTCTGGATCCGAACCATTTTCCAGATTGGAATAGTTCATCAGCCTGTCGCCTATTCTGCAGCCTGAAAAATTTTCGGTATCCATCCCCCACTGAGTTCTCAGTTTTAACAGCTTTTTTACATTTCCTTCAGAAATACTGTTAACATTGCCAAGGCTGCGGGCAATCGAATCAATTTTTGCAAAAAGCTCCATGCTCTCCATTCTGTAATATGCCTGAAAAACGTTTTCACCCGTGGAAAGAGCGCCATGGTTTTCAAGAAGAAAAACAAAATTTTCCTTTAGATGTTCTCTTACACTGTCAGGAATCTCAAATGTTGAGGGAGTGCCGTATTTTGTCAGAGGTATGTGCCCTAGAGAAATCACGATTTCCGGAAGTATGCATTGGTCAAGCGGAATTCCTGCTACAGCATAAGCAGTGGAATAAGGTGGATGGGCATGAACTACCGAGGTAACGCCCGGCTTGTTTTTCAGTATGTCAAGATGCATTTTTATTTCTGAAGAAGGCTTTAATTCTTTCTCACCTTCTATCATATTCCCATCCATATCAACCTTTATAAGCATGTCTGTGGTTATTTTTCCCTTGCTTATTCCTGTGGGAGTACAAATGGCATGATTATCATCTATCATAGCTGAAACATTTCCATCATTTGCTGCAACCCAGCCATTGTTATAAATTTTTAAGCATACTTCAACTATTTCGGCTCTTAATTCCCTTTCGGTTTTTTCAGCCATTTAAATCCTTTCGGCAAGACTTGTTTTAATATATTAATGTCTGATATATGACTATTGCACTAAATTACATTAAATCAAGGATATTTACAATATTACAAGATTAAAAAAGCCTGTAAAATATGGCAAAATATTACAGCATAATCACAAATTAAAAAAAATTACCAATATTTACAGGCCTTGATAAATAATTAGAATTACCGGTACTATGGTTAAGACATTCTATCATCAGATGATAAACTTGTAAAATCTGATGATAGATTTACGCCTGCCGGCAAATTATAAACTTTCAGTTTATTTTATAGATAATATGGTCTCAAGCGAATACCTGGCATTGATTATTGACTGATAAGGAAAAGTCTTATAATTAGGCAGAAATTCAACTACTATCCAGTCGTCATATTCAATATCCCTCAGGGCATGCATGACTTTTACAAAATCTACATCACCTTCCAAAAGATCTACAAACATTCCCAATCCGCACTGATCAGCACGACAATCGCAAAAATGCAGTTTTTTAATGTATTTCTTGCCCAGTATCTGAATCCACTGATCCGGATATCCTATATAAATTATATTTCCCACATCAAAATATGCGCCGACATACGGGGAATTGATTTCATCCAGAAACCTTTTTACTTCAATCGGTGAAAGTAAAAATTTATTCCATACGTTCTCAATGCCGATAGCCACCTTGGCAGCCTCTGCATATGGTGCCAGTTCGCTTATTGCTTCCTGTGCACGCTGATAAGCATAATCATATCGGACAATACCCGGTGCAAAAGGTGTTCCCACATAACCCGGGACAACCAGTATAGTGTCTGCACCGCATATTTGTGATACATCTATCTGTTTTTTGATTATATCTTTAGCATGACCGGCAATAGATTTATCATCAGAAACCAGATTATATTCCCATAAATTCCAGGCTCCTACAGAGCTTATTTCAAGACCAAGATCAGTTGCATACTTTTTAAGGTTACTTACCTCTTTATCTGTAGTCTTCATATTGATTTGGCCATCTGACTCTGTAAGCACAAATTCAACTCCGTCATAACCCGCTTTTTTGGATTCTTCCATTGCTTCCCTATAATCCACATCCTGGCTGAAAGTAAAAAAGCTGGCAGATTTTTTCATTTCCATCATCCCCCAATATATTTTAGAAAATGTCCATATCTTATATATTATTATAAAATAAGTTTATAATTACCTGTTATGATAATTAAAAATTGTTTTATTCTCTTCTCATTCTGTTCAGATTGCTTAATATAACTGCAACAACTATTATCAAGCCGGATATCATTGTCTGATAATAAGAGTCAATAGATAGAATATTCATAACATTATTTATAAGGCCCATAAAGAAAACACCAAGAAATGCTCCCGCTATGGAACCTTTTCCGCCATCAAAAGTAATACCGCCTACCACACAGGCAGTCAGCGCATTAAGTTCATATCCGGCACCGCCGCCGGCGGTCACAGAGTTTAGTCGGGTTGCATAAAGAATAGCTGCAATTCCGCAGAAAAATCCACTTATTGTATAGGTTATTATCTTATGCCTGTCCACATTGATACCTGACAGAAAAGCAACAGCTTCATTTCCTCCAATGGCCACTATTCTGCGCCCGAATTTGGTTCTGTTCACCAAAACAAATGCTACTATCACCATAATAAAGAATATAATAAGAGTCATAGGTATTACATTGCCGATCCTTGCAACTCTAAGACCTTCAAATGCCAGCATAAAGGAATGAAACGCTCCGCCTGTTATAATAAGTGCGATTCCATAATACACGCTGCTCATGCCAAGAGTAATAATCAAAGGCATTGTTTTGGTCTTTGAAACTATCAAACCATTTAAGGCGCCTGCCGCTATAGCTACAAGCATGCCGATGATTATTGCCACAGGAACTGATGTTAGTCCCACTGTATTCCCTATATCCTCTGCGGTCGCTCCTGATGCAAGCGTGGTACGTCCTCCGCTTATCAGAACCGACATAACACAGCAGGATAAAATCATTATATTTCCTATTGACAGGTCTATGCCTCCTGAAAGCATAAGCTTTGCCATACCCATGGTCAGTAGTCCCAAAACAGAAATCTGCTGCAATAGTGAGAGAATATTAGCAGGTTTCAAAAAATTTTTGTTCACTATGCTGACAGCAATTATAATTATTATAATGATAACTCCAAGCAAGACTCTCTGGTCTCGAAAAAGTGACTTATAATTTTTGTTATTTGCCAATGCAACTTTGTTCTCACTATTCATCCTTATCTACCTCCAATGCATATCTAATAATGGAATTCTCGGAAATCTCAGAGCGTTCCAGAATCTTAATAATCTTTCCTTTCCGGACTACTGCCACCCTGTCGCTCATAGAAATAAGTTCAGGCATATCAGATGATATCATCATTATTACTTTTCCCTGAGCAGCCAATTCTGATATATATTTATAAAACTCAGATTTGGCATTTACGTCTATTCCCCGGGTCGGCTCATCAAAAATAAACATATCAGGTTCTGTAAATAGCCATTTGCCTAATACCACCTTCTGCTGATTGCCGCCAGATAAGTTCTTTACTTCCTGCATCGGTGATGCAATTCTTATATTAAGCACTTTTACTATATTAGCTATCAGGGGTATAAATTTTTTAATATTAACAAAGAATCGTCTTATTTTGTTTTGCAAGCCTACTACGGTGAGATTTTCAACCACAGAGGCGCCCAGCATAAGGCCAAGTCTCTGCCTGTCCTCAGTAATATAACCTATCTTGTTCTTTATGCTATCTGAGGGATACCTTATATTTAGTTCTTTACCTTTAAAAATTATCTTGCCGCCATACTTACGACTTGCTCCCACAATAGCATTTGCAATTTCAGTTCTACCTGAACCAACCATGCCTGCAAATCCCATTACTTCGCCGCGGCGTATATTAAAATTAACCGGTTCTCCGTTCCGCTCGATTATCAGATCCTTGACTTCAAACTCCACATCTCCTATTTCGTGTTCTTCCCGCTTGTAGAAAGCAGATACAGGACGACCCACCATGTCATTTACTATTTTATTGATATCCGAATTTTTATCTGAATTGTCATAGGTGTTTATTGATAAACCATCACGGATAACGGTTATTCTGTCTGCTATGCTTACTACTTCTTTTAAAGAATGGGAAATATATATGATGCTTACTCCTTTTGCTGCAATAGTTCTTACCATATTTAACAGCCTTTTAGCATCTTCTACATTAAACATAGATGTAGGTTCATCCATTATGAGTATTTTGGGGTCTGTGGATAACGCTTTTATAATTTTTACATACTGCTGTTCTGCTATGCTAAGCTCATTTATTTTTTTATTTATGTTCAGATTTTCATGGCCCAGTTCTTTGCATAGCTTAACGGTCTTTTCTTTTTCCTTGCTGAAATTAACAAATCCGCCTCTGGATATTTCCTGGCCGACATATACATTCTCGTATACATTCATCCATGGCACTAAAAGGCTTTCCTGATAAATTATACTTATACCAAGTCTGTGAGAGAGTTCTGCAGTCATGTAATTATAGACTTTGCCATATACTTCTATCTCTCCACTGTCCGGAGGATGAGCACCGGACAATACTTTCATCAATGTTGATTTTCCTGCACCGTTTTCTCCAACCAGGCCGTGTATCTCGCCCGGATAAAGATCAAAAGACATTTTGTTTAAGGCTTTAACCCCAAAAAATGTTTTTACTATTTGATCCAATCTTACAATAGGATTATTTGAATTGTTCATGCATTAACCACCAAACATTTACTTATTAAAAATTCCAAAGATATTTTTCAGGATACTGCTGGCGCAGTACCCTGAAAAATTTAATCTAAATTTTAATAGTTTGCATCAATATAAGCCTGAGCTGCTTCATGGTTATCCCAGGAAATCCAGTCTTTTATATTATCCTTGCCAACCGGAATAACTGGAAGTGGAACATTAGGATTTTTCACGCCAGCACCGCTAACAAAATCCCAGAGGAAGTCGAATACCATGATGCCCTGAATATTTACAGGAGCAGTCATGTTGGCTGCCTGGATACCGTTCATTACCATCTCATAACCCTGCAGGGAACCACCTGTCGAAAGGATAGGTATGTTTTCCATACCATTTTCTTTAAGAGCATTGTGTACGCCAACTGCCTGAAGGTCATTATTGGCAAATACAACATCAAAATCAGATGTTCCGGCATTGATAAAATCAGTGGTTACATTATAAGAAGCTTCTGTTTCCCAGTTACCATTAACCAGACCAACCATTTCAACCTTGTCTTTATAGTCTTCAAGCGCTTTGTCTACGCCAACTTTATAGTCTTCGTAAACACCAACACCAGGACCGCCGTGAACATACAGCAGTTTGCATCCTGGCCATGTTTTTGCCGCATATTCAATAGCGGCATAACCGATATCACCATATCTGCATGCAACCTGTCCAACTACTTCGCCGGCACTTCCATCTTCAGGAAGGAAGATGTTTTCAATTGCGATAGGAATACCGGCTTCATTACACATACGGGTAATTGTAGCTGCAACGTCGGGAGAGCTGGGGAATATAGATATTCCGTCAATACCTTTATTTATGAAGTCTTGAGCCTGTGTTATCTGCTCTTCAGGATCTTTCTGACAATCAAGAACTTCTACTTTAACTCCTATTTTTTCAGCTTTCCATTTCCAGGCGTCAATTCCCCAGGCATTCCATTCGTCTGCAGTAGACCATGCCAGGTTACCAAAAGTAATATCTCCGGGATTTACTTCGGAGGCTGCCGCTGTTGTCTCGGCTGCTGCGGCTGTTGTCTCTGCTGCTGCCGCTGTTGTTTCCGCTGCCGCTGTTGTCTCGGCTGCTACTTTACAACCAGCAAACAATGCAACTGCAAGTACAATGCCCAGCATTAATGCTAGTATTTTTTTCATCTCTTTTTCTCCTTCTTTTATAATAGATACCTATTAAATTTATATTATAACAACTTAATTATTTTTTTAAAAATTACGCAATATCAGCAATGCATCCTTTATAAATTTCATAATTTCAACCATGAAATCATTTTAATTTCTAAAAATATTTTTACATTATCGTTAATGTTGTAATTTTTGTCAATATAAACGCTGTCTTGATGATATTATTTTTTAAAGCAAGTCTTTTAAGGATTATATATTCCAATTTCCTTTAAAATTTAAAAATGGATTAATCAGCATCTGCACAGAGATGTCTTGATCCGTCTAAATATCTCTCTGTCCGGACCGGCAATAACTCTGTATGCAAGTAACGCCCCTTTTTCTTTAAGAATCTGAACTGCCCTAAGAGCCCCTTCTTCAACTGAAGAATACTCGCCGGCAAAAATATAAAAACTGTTTACACCGCAACCTCTTGCAAGTCTGAAATCAACAAACTCAATAGGAACAGCATCGGAAACATCATCAGCTGAACTGATAAGGCTTGCAATCTGCATGCTCTCTATTATGGCTATTGTTTCCAGGCTATGTTCGCCCATCTTGCCGCTGATTGCATCTATAACCTTGGGATTTATAGCATTAAGCACTTCTGAGCTATATACATGCATGCCCCCTATTTCGTCAGCTGTCTTAAGTGAGCTGTCTATCGCACTGGTTTCGCCTTCAACAATTGTAAGGTATTTGCCGGGACAGAGCGAAGAGGCAAGAACAAGCCTGACATCAGCAACTTTAAGCATGGCATCTGTTACATAAAGCCCTTTGGCTATGCTTTTAAATTCAATTACGGCAAGATTGCTTTCTTTTTCCATATCTTTTAAGAATTATCCATGCTGTTGAAACCCGGTGTTTACAGCCGGTGCTCATTATCCGGGCTAAATATTAAGGCTAAATATTAATAAATATGTTTATCACGATAATCCGATTGATGTTTTTTATCTGGTAATTATAATATATTTGTCACTAACCTGTTTTACTTTTCCGCTTATGGAAGCATGGATATTTGCTCCCAGTTTTTCTTCAGGAATACCGGCAATGACCATGCCTTCAGTTACAGCATCTCCTTCCCCGACAACCGGTACGGCAGGAGTTCCGACATGCTGAGAAAGAAAAAGTTTAACTTCCGTTACTAAACCCGCGTCAAAATCAGTCAGTTCTGCATGACTTGCATATCTGTCTATCTCCAGTCTTTTAATCAGCCTGGAGACCGGTACTTTTCTTACTTCCTTAAATTCATTTACTTCAAGGTCGCTCCTGTTATGAGGATTTTTTATCCCTGCTTTACCCAGTTCCGTTTTAAGATAATTAAATATTGAACGTGCAGAAAGATCTACAACACAGCTGTAAAGTTCACACAATCCGCAATCGCAGCAAAGGTAAGCATAATCAAAATTTGCAATATTTTCAGGTGTGATTTCTTTTTTATACATTCTTTTCATTAATTCATCAGGAAAAAGATCATGACCAAGAAGATATCTCGGACAAAGATCGGTACACATTCTGCAGCTGAGACATATTGCCTGAGCTCTTTTCATTTGTACGGATATCTGCCTGCTTTTCTGAACTATTACTATATTATCTTCCGGAAGGACAAGTATGGCTTTTGTTGTCTTTGTAACTGCATGAGTTGCAATATCAACAAGCCTGCCCGTCATAGGACCTCCATCTATCGCTTTAACACTATTGGAGGCAGTACCGCCGCAAGCATTGATCAAAACTGATATAGGGGTGCCTACCGGGACTTTGAATGTTCCCGGATTTGCAACTTCCCCATTTACTGTTACAAATTTATATATAACATTTTGGCCATTAATAGCTTCTGCAACATTGATAAGTGTTTCCACATTTATAACTACTGCCCCTACATTAAGAGGGATGCCTCCTTCAGGAACTATTTGCCCGGTAACTTCGTTTACAAGTACCTGTTCGTCTCCCGCAGGATAGAAATTGTCAAGAGTAAAAATCTCAAAATCATTATATTTCTGATGGAAATTCTCAAGATTTTCAAGTGCTTCTTTGTTTTTATGCTTAAGAGCAACTATAAGCCTTTTGGCTCCGGTTACTTGTGCGGCAATTTTAAGACCCCTGTACATCCTTTCCAGATCTTTTTCAATAAGCTGCTTGTCTACATGGATAAGAGGTTCGCATTCAACACCGTTAACAATAATCGTATCGACTTTCGAGCTCAGCTTTACATAAGTAGGAAATCCGGCTCCACCAGCTCCCACAACACCTGCATTTTTAATTTTTTCAACAGGACTTAATTCCATAAGTTCCCCTGCAAATATAATATTTTTTAAATACTTATTATATCAGTTTTTTTATAATCAGCTCTCAATTACTGAACTTTCAAGATCTATTCTTGCAACTTTTGCCACTATGGCTGAATCCACATTTTTATGCCTTGTCATATCCGTTCTTTTAGCAGCACTTCCGGTTACGATAAGAGCAATTTCCCCTGTACCCAGCCCTATTGTATCCACCGCCACAAAAAAATCATCTCTGTCGTTCAGGTCAGGGTCAACTGCCTGAACAAGCATTAATTTGAAACCTTTAAGCGTACTGTCCTTGATTGTCGAAGTTATGCTTCCTATTACTTTTACAAGTTTCAAATCAGCCTTCCGAATCCATACTCTTTTTCATATTGTCTTTTATATCTATGTTGTCGATTATTCCCACTATGCTTCCTCTTACAGGAATACTTCTCATGCCAAATACCTTACATATCGTAGAACCGTCCCCTATCCAGAATACAGTATTTCCAACAGCTGTGTTAAGATAATCCGCCAGGATAACAGGCCTGGATTTTTTTCTACCGCAGGGATCTACGGGTTTTACCACCATAAGCTTTATCCCTGAAAGTTTTGAATGCTTAATGGTTGAAATAACATTGCCTATGACTCTGCCAAGTTTCATAGCTTTGTTTCAGTTCCGATTAAGATATTTTACTTATTAACTTTTATAATTAACTATTACTTGCTTTATTAAAACAAAAAATAATCCATAAATCTAATATTATTATCTTTATAATATTAGATTTAAAAAATTATTATCTTTAAAAAATCATTCATCCAGCCTGTCAATAGCATTGAGGACATTTTTTATATCAGTATATTCACCGGTACTTTTTATAAGAACACCCACCACTTTGCACTCACTGTTAATCACCGGACTCCCACTTTCGCCATATGCAGCTCTTGCATCGCTATCAAAAATCTTTATTATCGAACTTCCGAGTATAAATTCAGGATTAATATCATCTGTGGCCGGGAAAAGCCCTTTGGTGATACTTTCATGCCTGAAGATGGCAAAATCATTATTACCTTCAAAGTCATTATTGTAATATAATAATTCAGGATAAATCCAGCTATCTTTATTTTGTTTCTTTATCCTGAAATTTTCAAACTTCATATCATCAAAATCAATACTGTGCCCGGCAGTAATTATATAAAATTTATCTTTATAATAAAGGCTGAATGCAGTAAACTTTCTGGCATCTTCCTTTCCTTTATAGTCGGCAGAACCGTAAAAAATAGTATTCAGGGAAATCAGTGTATAATTATCCAGAAGATACTCATATTTCTTTATTCTGCCTTTATTTTCTGCAATTATGGCTGAAGCCTCTTTTTGAAAAGTGAAATATTTCACCAAGTAAAAGACTGCAATAGCTGATACCGCAATCACAACTGAAAAGGCTGAGATGATGATTATTTTATATTTTTTTATATTCAATTTTTTTATTTATAATAG
>DUQM01000038.1 GCA_012837825.1 Actinomycetota bacterium
ATTTAAAATAACTATAATTATTTAAAATTTTTCAGAAAAAGAAAAGTAGCTTTATGCTTTTTCTATATGGTTCAATCCATAGACTATGCTGTCAGCAAGAGCTTTCCAGCTTGCTTCAATTATGTTTTCCGATACTCCTATGGTGCCCCAGCTCTTCCTGCCATCTGTCGATTCAATAAACACTCTTACAACTGCACCGGTACCTTTTTTCTCGTCAAGCACTCTTACCTTAAAGTCCGTAAGTATTATTTTTTCAAGACCAGGATAAAATATCGTAAGCGCTTTTCTTAATGCCTTGTCAAGGGCATTGACAGGACCTACTCCCTCTGCTGTTTCAATTATCCTGTTTGCATCCACATGTATTTTTACTGTTGCTTCTGAAAGAACTTCTCCGTTTTCATTTTTTTCATTTAATATCCTGAAACTTTCAAGCCTGAAATATTTTTTCTTTGTGCCGGTAATATCCCTCACCAGAAGCTCAAAACTGGCATCGGCTGCCTCAAACTGGTACCCCTGGTGCTCAAGAGCAAGTATCCTTTCAAGGATCTCGCTTACTGTTTTTGGCTCATTTTCCAGATCCATTCCGAATTCTTTTGCCTTGAGAATTATCGATTTTTTTCCTGAGAGTTCGCTTATCAGTATCCTCCTGGAATTGCCCACCATTTCCGGAGGAACATGTTCAAAGGCTGTTGAGTATTTGCTGACACCGCTTACATGCATGCCGGCTTTGTGCGCAAATGAACTGCTTCCGACAAAAGGCTGGTGATTTGAAGGTATCTGATTTGCTATCTCCGAAATAAATCTCGAAAGACTCGTCAGATCCTTTAGCTTGTCATCCTGCAGGCATTTAAGATTCATCTTTATTTCCAGATTGGGTATTATCTGGCACAAGTCAGCATTTCCGGTTCTTTCTCCGTAACCGTTTATGGTTCCCTGCACCATCACAGCTCCCTTGTTTACAGCGATGATTGAATTGGCTACAGCGCAACCACAGTCATTATGGACATGGATGCCAACAGGCACTCTTATTTCTTTCCTGACTGCCTCAATTATCTCTGACATATCTTTTGGAAGAGTCCCGCCGTTTGTGTCGCAGAGAACAATGAAATCAGCACCTCCTTCTTCTGCAGCTTTTAATGTCTTTATCGCATAATCAGGATTTTCCTTAAAGCCATCAAAAAAATGTTCTCCGTCAAAAATAACTTCAGGAGAATTTTTTTTCAGATACAATACTGAATCAAAAATCATTTCAAGATTGTTTTCAAGGGAAGTTTCAATTATTTTTTCTGCATGAAAAGCAGAAGATTTTCCAAATATGCAGGTGACATCAGCTCCGCAGTTAATAAGGGTGTTTATATTATCGTCATCCTTTGCTGAAGTATTTTTATACCTGGTTCTTCCGAAAGCAACTATTTTTGAATTTGAGAATTTCTTTGTTTTTAAAATTTCAAAAATTTCTATATCCTTTGGATTAGATGCAGGAAAACCGACTTCTATATAGTCAATCCCTATGTCATTGAATTTTTCGATTATATAAAGTTTGTCCTTAACTGAAAAAGAAATATTCTCTCCCTGAGAACCGTCTCTCAGTGTTGTGTCAAAAATAAAAATTTTATTTGGCATTATTGTATTCCCCTGAATAAATTTTTTAATTGTATCAAATTAAATCAGTTCCCTGACAGCCTCCAGAATAAGACTGCCCATCTCCCTGGTGCTTACCGGTTTTCCGCTTCCCGTATTGATATCGGGAGTCATATATCCTTTCTCAAGAACATTGTTTACAGCTGTTTCTATAATATCTGCTTCTTTATTAAACCCGAAGCTGTATCTGAAAAGCATGGCAAGGGAAAGAATCTGAGCAATCGGATTGGCTTTTCCGGTTCCCTGAATATCAGGAGCGCTTCCATGAATGGGTTCATACATTCCTGAATTGTTCTCGCCAAGCGATGCGCTTGGGAGAAGGCCTATTGAACCTGATATCATGGCAGTTTCGTCACTTAAAATGTCCCCGAACATGTTGGAGGTAACTATTACGTCAAACTGCCTGGGATTCCTGATAAGCTGCATTGAGGCATTGTCTACATACATATGGTTTAATTCAATGTCGCTATAATTTTTATGAATGCGTATAACTGTTTCTCTCCAGAGTCTTGAGCTTTCAAGTACATTGGCCTTGTCGACCGATGTCACTTTTTTTCTTCTCCGCCTTGCAGTTTCAAAAGCAAGCTTTACTATTCTTTCTATTTCATACAGGTGATAGAGCTCAGTATCATAAGCATATATGTCTTTTTCTGTGACAACTCTTTCTCTCCTGCCAAAATAAATTCCTCCGGTAAGCTCCCTTACTACAAGGATATCCACACCTTCTATAACTTCTCTTTTCAGGGTTGAGGAGTCAATCAGAGGTTTGTATATTTTGACAGGCCTCAGGTTGGCAAAAAGAGACATTTCTTTTCTTACTCTGAGAAGAGCATCTTCAGGCCTTGGTTTGCCCGGTTCGGTTGTTTCCCATTTTGGACCGCCTACTGAACCAAGAAAAACTGCATCTGATTTTTTACACATATCAAGAGTTTCATCTTTCAACGGAATGCCATATTTATCAATTGCTATACCTCCGATATCACCGAACTCATAGCTGATTTCCAGATTGGATTTCTCAATAAAGAAATCAATTATTCTTAGCGCTTCATCCACTATTTCAGGGCCGATACCGTCTCCGGGCAAAACCATTATCTTTTTCATTAGCTCTCCTTATCAAATTTATCTTTAACATAATTTACATATCCGCCTCTTGATATCAGCGTTTGTATGAATTCAGGAAATGGTTTTGTCAGATAGATCTTACCTGTAGATAAATTTCTTATCTCTCCTTTGTTAAGATCAGCCTCTACCGTATCTCCTTCACTTATATCATCTGCTGCCTGTTCATTCACTATTACAGGCAGGCCGATATTAATTGCATTTCTAAAGAAGATCCTTGCATATGACCTGGCAATAATCAATTTTACACCACTTGCTTTTATTGCAAGAGGAGCGTGTTCCCTTGACGAACCGCATCCGAAATTATCAGCAGCTATCACAATCCTGCTATTTTTTACTTTTTCCGCAAAATCTTTGTCAAGATCTTCAAAACAATGGGCAGCCAGCTCTTTTTCATCAATGGTGTTCAGATACCTTGCAGGTATTATTACGTCTGTATCTACATTGCTGCCATATTTTATTGCTTTGTCTTTTATTATCAAATTTCCTCCTTGTGAGTTCTTAAAATTGAATAAAATTATTCAGGAATACTTATTTTACCTGTCAGAGCTGAAGCTGCGGCAACAGCAGGGCCTGCAAGATATACTTCGCTTTCAGGATGTCCCATCCTGCCTACAAAATTCCTGTTGGTGGTTGATACCGCTCTCTCTCCCTCAGCCAGAATTCCCATATGACCGCCAAGACAGGGTCCGCATGTGGGTGTGCTTACAACACATCCTGCTTTTATGAAATTTTCAATATATCCTGCTTTTAGAGCATCCAGATATATTTTCTGAGTTGCAGGAATAATAATTGTCCTTATTTCAGGATTCACTTTTTTCCCTGCAATAATATCGTTTGCTATTCTTAAATCTTCAATTCTGCCATTAGTACAGGAACCTATTACCACCTGATCTATTTCAATATCTCCGAGTTCTTCTGCCTTCCTTACATTTGATGGCAGATGCGGGGCAGCGACAAGAAGATCAATATCATGAGCTTCCATGTTTATTATTTCATCATATTCAGCATTATCATCACTTGTGTAAATCTCATACTGTTCTTTGTTTTTCCCGGTTTTTTCAAGAAACTCTATTGTTTTTTCATCAACATTGAAAAAACCGAATTTCGCCCCTGCTTCAATAGCCATGTTTGCAATCGTAAATCTTTCATCCATAGATATCGATTCTATAGTTGTGCCTGTAAACTCCATGGATTTGTATAAAGCGCCGTCCACGCCTATTTTGCCAATTACATAAAGTATTATATCTTTTCCCGTTACCCATTGCTTAAGGTTACCGTTTAGGTTAAACTTTATGGTTTTCGGCACCATAAACCATGTCTTCCCTGTTGCCATGGCCATTCCTACATCAGTACTTCCCATACCGGTTGAAAGAGCTCCCAGAGCTCCGTATGTGCAGGTATGTGAGTCTGCCCCGATTATCAGATTTCCGGGAAGAGCCAGGCCTTTTTCCGGAATTAAGGCATGCTCTATACCCATACATCCTATTTCAAAATAATTTCTGATATTGTATTCCCTGGCAAATTCCCGAATTTTTTTTGCCTGCTGAGCAGATTTTATGTCTTTATTTGGTGTAAAATGATCGGGAACAATAGCAATTTTATTAACATCGAATACTGATTTTGCACCTGTTTTTTTAAATTCTTCTATTGCAAGAGGCATTGTTATATCATTGCCAAGCACAAGATCGACATCTGCATTTACTATTTCTCCTGCTTCTACATATTTTTTCCCGCAATGTTTTGAAAGTATTTTCTGGGCTGCGGTTTGCGATTTTTCATTTCTGTTCATTTAGATTTCTCCGTTTTTTAAAACCGATACACATTAAAATATCTGATTGTTCTTTTTAACCTGTATAAAATATAAATAATTTCTTAAATATGCCTTTAGCTTATTCATCTTCCTGTTTTTCAATTATTCTGTTCATTGCATTGACATATGCTTTTATGCTTGCCTCAATAATATCGGTACTTATGCCTCTGCCCATTACTTCTACTCCGTTGGCGCTTGCAATGATCTTTACTGAACCTATGGCATCCTTGCCTTCAGTAACTGCCTCAATAACATATTCAACAAGCTTTGTCTTAAGTTTTGTAATCTGGTCTATTGCTTTAAAGGAAGCATCCACAGGCCCGTCACCATTGTATGAAGCCTCAAAAAGCTTTCCGTTTATCTCTATGCCGACTGTTGATGTGGATTTTATGTTCGTACCACTCAGAACATTATAATAGTTAAGTTTGAAATATTCTGAAGTTTTCCTCATCTCATTCTGTACTATAGCTTTAAGATCCTTGTCGCTTATTTCACCTTTTTTCTCTGCAAGCAGCTTGAATCTTTCAAATGATTTTTCTATTTCAGCCTCATTAAGTACAAAACCAAGATCCTCCAATCTTTTTACAAATGCATGTCTTCCTGAATGCTTGCCCAGTATAAGTTTTGATGCGGAAAGCCCAATATCCTCAGGCTTTAATATCTCATAAGTCGATCTGTCTTTTAACATGCCGTCCTGGTGTATCCCGGCTTCATGGGCAAATGCATTCTTTCCGATAATAGCTTTATTGGGCGCAATAAGATAACCGGTCAGCGAAGCCACCAGACTTGAAGTCTTTGCAATTTCTCTTATATTTATATCCGTATAGACATCAAGATCCTGTTTCCTTGTATCCATTATCAGCGCAACTTCTTCAATTGCAGCATTGCCTGCTCTTTCCCCTATTCCGTTTACCGAACATTCAATCTGCCTGGCTCCGTGATTTAATGCCAGTATTGAATTTGCAACAGCAAGGCCAAGGTCATTATGACAGTGCACACTGATAACTACATCTTCAATTCCTTTTACATTATTTGCAAGATAGGCAATAAGTTCGGAATATTCAAGCGGAAGAGCATATCCTACCGTATCCGGAACATTTAAAACTGTTGCTCCGTTCTTTATTGCAACCTCATACATTCTTGCCAGATATTCCCGGTCGCTCCTTGTTGCATCCATTGCAGAAAACTCTATCTGGTCTGTATACTTTTTACATCTTTTTACAGACGCAGCTGCAATTTCAAGCACTTCTTCTCTTGATTTATTTAACTGATATTTCAGATGAATATCGGAAGAAGATATAAAAGTATGTATTACAGGATTTGCTGCATCTTTTAAAGCTTCTCCGGCCGCATCAATATCCTTGAAGTTTGCACGTGCAAGTGCAGCTATCGATCTGTCTTTTATAGCTTTTGAAATTGCTTTTACACCTTCAAAATCACTGGGCGAGGAGATCGGAAAACCAGCTTCGATTACATCAACATTAAGATTTGCCAACTGATAGGCTATCTTAAGTTTTTCTTTGACATTCAGATGTATCCCGGGAGCCTGTTCCCCATCTCTTAAAGTTGTATCAAAAATAAATACTTTAGATGCCATTTTTTACTTCTTTCCAATTAAAATTTTTAAATTCTTTTTATAACTTATTTAAAATTATCTTATAGATTTATTATTTTTATATCCTTAAAACCTGACAGCTCCTTAAACTCTGCAAGCATATCGTTTGTTACTTCGCAGTCAAGATTCAAGCCCATAAGGGCTTCTCCGCTCACAACCTTTCTTCCTACATGCATTGCTGCAATATTTACACCTAATTTACCGAATGCAGTTCCAATTCTGCCTATCTGTCCGGGAATATCTTTATATCTCAGGAAAGCCATATATCTTGAAGGAACCATATCTATTTCAAATTTATCAATTGAAATAAACCTTGGAACATTTTTTATACCGGTAATAGTACCGGACAAAGCCATTGAATAATTATCATTGCTTCCCTTGATTTTAATCAGATTCATAAAATCACGGGTTACTGTATCTTTTGTCTCCTTTATTTTTAATTTTTTTTCTTCGCATATCATACGGGCATTGACAATGTTAACCCTTTCATTTGTTTTAATCTCCAGTATTTTTGAAAGAATGACAGTAGTAAGAAACTCTGTTTTCAGCTGCGCTACTCTGCCATTATAGATTATCTCAACTGATTCAAGTTCTTTTTCGAAAAACTGGGCAAAAATAGAACCCAGATTATTGCAAAGTTCATAAAAAGGATATGACATATCAATCATTTCCTGGTTAAACAGAGGAAGATTTATTGCATTTCCCGGAATTTCTCCATTCAGAACGTTCCGGACATGCCTGCTTATTTCAAGAGCTGTTTTTTCCTGTGCATCCAGAGTTGAACCGCTCAGATGCGGGGTAAGTATGACTTCTTCCAGCTCAGAAAGTTTTGAACCTTTAGCATATTCCGCCTCAGAAAAGTCAATTGCAGCTGCAGCTATCTTTTTTTCTTTTACAGAGTCGAATAAATCGTCTTCATTGATAATATCCCTTTTTGAAAGGCTGACAATGATAGCTTCATCCTTCATGCAATCAAATAGTTTTTTATCAATCACTCCTGTCGTATCTTTTGTTTTGGGGAGATGAACTGAAATAATATCAGATACTCTGAACAGCTCTTCCAGATTATCTTTTCTTTTGATTCCCAGCTGCCAGAATTTATCATCCAGCACATAAGGGTCAAAAGCATACACTTCCATACCTAATGCAAATGCTTTTTTTGCAACAAGATATCCTATTTTCCCCAGACCGACTATTCCAAGGGTCTTGCCCTCTATTTCCATTCCTTTCAATTTAGTCCTGTCAGTACTTTTTCCCGATGATGCTGATTTACTTGCAATATTTATTTTTTTGGCGCATGCCATTATCAGTGCGATTGTCAGTTCTGAAGCAGACACCAGATTGCTTGACACGGAATTAACAACATATATGCCCTTTCTGGTCGCGGATCTGACATCTATATTTTCCGTACCTGCTCCTGCCTTTGCTATTACTTTCAGGTTTTCAGCGTTTTTAATGACCTCTTCATCTACTTTTGTGGCGTTTTTTATTATCAATGCAGAATAATCCCTTATACACTTAACAAGTTCAGTGCCTGCAATATCTTTTCTTGTGTCAACAATAAAATCTTTTTTCAGGTAGTCCGCCGCCTGCCTGTTTATTTCCTCGGTTATTAATATTTTTTCTTTAAAAGACATTTCTTTTCCTTGTCTTTTTTATAAGTTATTAATATTTTTTTCCCCTGGAGCATGCAATCATTCCTGTTCTGACTAATTCCAGGATGCCATAAGGTTTTAGCAATTCTTCAAAAGTGCTTATTTTGTTAGAATTTCCAGTCAATTCCAACATTATAGTTCCTTTTGTAACATCTACAACATTGGCACGGAAAATATTGCCTATTTCAAGTATCTCCGCTCTGCTTTTATTTTCCGTATTTACTTTTATAAGTACCAGTTCCCTCTGCACAGAGTGCTCCGGTTGTAGTTTTTGAATCTTTATAACATTTATTAATTTATGGAGCTGTTTGGTGATCTGCTCAATGCTTGATTCATCAGAATTAACCACTATAGTTATTCTGGAAACCTTTTCGTCATCTGTAGTCCCGACAGCAAGGCTTTCAATATTAAAGCCTCTTCTGCTGAAAAGCGCAGCTATTCTTGCAAGTACTCCGGACTTGTTTTCAACCATTACCGATATAATATGATTCATTTTTTTTCCTTTCCAAGCACCATCATTTCGCTGATAGGAGCACCGGGAGCAACCATGGGGAAAACATTCTCTTCCGGATCAATATGAAAATCAATCAGCACAAGATTATTAATATTAATCGCATCTTTTATTGCTTTTTCAACATCTTCTTTTTTCTTTACCCTTATTCCTGTCCCGCCATAAGCTTCAACAAGTTTTACAAAATCAACACAATCCCGTACAAGTGTCTCGGAATATCTTTTATTGTAAAAAAGTTCCTGCCATTGCTTCACCATTCCGAGATTACCGTTATTTAAAAGTATTATTTTTATAGGAAGCTTGTTTACAACAGCAGTAGCAAATTCATGGGATACCATCTGAATGCTCCCGTCACCGGCAATATCAAAAACCAGTTTGTCGGGACAGCCGAACTGCGCTCCTATTGATGATGGAAAACCAAAACCCATGGTTCCCAGACCTCCTGAAGAAATGAAAGTCCTGGGCCTGCTGCATTTGAAAAACTGAGCTGCCCACATCTGGTTCTGCCCGACTTCCGTACATATAATAGCCTTATCTTTAACAATCTCATGCAGCTTCTCTATTATATAACCCGGTTTTAAAGAGTCGGTGTCGTTCTGATAAGAAACCGGATAAATTTCTTTCCACTTAAGTATACGCTCAAGCCATTCCTGTCTTGAGGCATCACCTTTTCCCTCTTTTATGATCTTATATTCTTTAATAAGATCGGATAGAACATTTTTTACATCCCCTACAATAGGAATTTTTACTTTTACATTTTTGCCTATTTCAGCAGGATCAATATCTATATGGATTATCTCAGCATTTTTTGCAAACTCGCTTAATTTTCCTGTAACCCTGTCATCAAATCTTACCCCCATTCCTATGATAAGAGATGCTTCCGTGAGAGCAAGATTTGCAAATTTTGTCCCATGCATTCCAGCCATCATAAGGGAAAGCTCATCACTTTCAGGAAATGAACCTTTTCCAAGCAGAGAAGTGAGAACAGGAATTTTTGAGAGTCTTGCAAACTCTGTAAGCTCTTTGTCGGCTCCGGAAGAAACAACCCCTCCGCCGGCAAAAATTACCGGCCTGCTGCTATTATATATCTTTAATGCCGCTTCCTTAATCTGCTTTAAATGACCCTTGATAGTTGGCTTGTATCCCGGTAAATTTATTTCGGCTTTGGCGTTTTCATCAATAAGAGCATTCTGAACATCAACCGGAATGTCAATAAGGACAGGGCCCGGCCTGCCGGTAGAAGCAATATAAAAAGCTTCCTTTATGGTTGCAGGAAGATCCTTTACATTTTTAACAAGATAATTATGTTTGGTTATAGGAGAAGTGATGCCTGTTATATCTGCCTCCTGAAATGAATCGGTACCTATCTCTGCGGTTGAAACCTGTCCGGTAATTGCAACAATAGGTATGGAATCCATGTATGCATTGGCTATTCCCGTTATCAGGTTGGTTCCGCCGGGCCCTGAGGTAGCCATGCACACGCCTGTTCTTCCGGTTGCTCTTGCATATCCGTCTGCAGCATGAGCAGCACATTGCTCATGTCTGACAAGAATATGCTTTATCTTTTTTTCATCATATATGGCATCATAAATCGGTATGACTTTCCCACCCGGATAGCCGAAAATATACTCTACTCCTTCTTCTCTTAAACATTTCAAAAGCATTTTTGAACCGCTTATTTTACTCATAATTTAAACCTCGCTATAATTTTTTCTTATACTGTTACTCAAGAACAGCCCCTTTTGACGCAGAAGTTACCATTCTTGAATATCTTCCAATATATCCCTCTTTTATTTTTGGCTCAGGAGCTTTCCATTTTTCAAGCCTTGATTTTATCTCATTATCATCAAGACAGGCATTGATTTTATTATTTAAAATATCAATTTCAATAATGTCGCCGTCCTGAATAATTGCAAATGGTCCGCCGGACATTGCTTCAGGGGATACATGTCCTATTGAAGCACCTCTTGTTGCGCCCGAAAACCTTCCGTCAGTAATCAATGCTACTTCTTTATCAAGTCCTATCCCTGCCACCGCAGATGTAGGAGCAAGCATTTCACGCATTCCGGGGCCGCCTTTTGGTCCTTCATACTTAATGACGACCACATCCTTTGGTTTTACCTTTAGCCCGATAATTGCCTGTACAGCTTCCTCTTCTGAATTAAAAACCCTTGCCGGTCCTTTATGCTGATACATCAAGGGATCAACAGCCGATTTTTTAACAATGCACCCTTCAGGAGCAATATTTCCGAATAATACTTTCAAACCACCGTCCGGAGAATATGGGTTATCAACAGTTCTTATCACAGACTTATCAAGTATCTCTGAGCTTTTTATATTATCAGATATTCTGCTGCAGGTAACACTCATAGCATCTCCGTCTATCAGTGAATTCTTAAGCAGCTCATTCATAACCGCCTGAATTCCGCCTGCCATATAAAGATCATAAATATGATATGGCCCCGCAGGACTTAATCTGCACAGATTCGGAGTCCCGGCGCTTATCTCATTTATCATCCCCAGAGGGAAATTTATTTTTGCTTCATGGGCAATAGCTGCAAGATGCAGAACGGTATTTGTTGAACCTCCAAGCGCAACATCTACAGCTATGGCATTTTTTATGGATTTCATGTTGACAATATCTCTTGGCTTTATGTTCCTGTCCAGAATTTTCATTATCTGCATTCCTGCTTCTTTGGCAAGCCTTATTCTTTTTGAATAAACAGCAGGCACTGTCCCGTTACCGGGATGGGCAAGTCCTATTGCCTCAGTGAGGCAGTTCATTGTATTTGCTGTAAACATTCCGGAACAGCTGCCACATGAGGGACAGGCTTCCTCTTCAATAATCTGAATATCCTCCATTGAATATTCACCTTTGCTGAATTTGCCTATTGCCTCATAACAGGTGCTGTAGTCAAGATCTTTACCCTTATATCTGCCGGTCAGCATAGGGCCGCCGCTTATGATTATTGAAGGAATATTCAGTCTTAATGCAGCCATCAGCATCCCCGGTATTATTTTGTCACAGTTGGGAACAAAGACAACCGCATCGAAAGGATGCGCCATGCAGACAGATTCTATGCTATCTGCAATCAGCTCCCTTGATGCAAGAGAATACTTCATTCCGGGATGATTCATAGCAACACCGTCGCAGACACCTATCGTGCAAAATTCCATCGGAGTGCCACCCGCAATCCTGACACCTGCTTTTACAGCCTGGACTATTGAATTCAAATGCATATGACCCGGTATAAGCTCATTAAAAGAATTTGCAATTCCTATAATAGGTCTTTTAATCTCTTCTCCGGTAAGTCCGAGTGCCCTGAAAATTGAACGATGAGGAAGCCTTGCAATTCCGTCTTTCATTAAATCACTTCTCATTAATCCTCCCGATATATTTAAAATTTTTATTTTTATTCTACCTTTTAGTATTTTATATGAAAATAAAAAAACAAAAAATCTCAAAACAAACTGATTACCTTTACGGATAAAAAAAGAAAAAACTAAAATATTCTCCAGGCAAGTCCGGTTATCCGTAATTTAGGATAAAACACCCACGAGGAGATTAATAATGACGAGGAGATTAATTGTACTTGAAATGAGAACTGATAATTCCCTGAAAGGGAATCTCTGTCTTGCAAAAACTAAATTATTTTCAAAAAAAGACATGTCTTCTCATTTCTATGAAATATTTGATGAGAAATTCTAACACAGATAAATTATTAATACAATGTTTTTATAATTTTTTAATTTTCAATAAAAAGAAACAGGCATTGATTTTAAAAAATAATGCCTGTTTCCAAAAATACCTTTTAATTTTATAAACTGTTTTATTGAACAGATTTTTACTTCAGTTTATTGCCGCATTTTGCACAAAATGCCTGTTCATCACCAACTTTAGCACCACAGTTTGGACAGAAGTTTGATTTTTCTTCATCTCCGCTCTTAGCCTTTTCCGCATTACTCTCACTACTGGTTACCTGCTGCGGTTGTGACGGCTGCTGATATGACGGTGCCTGCTGTACAGGCGGATGGCTTCCCTTTTTACTAAGCATTATTACAAGAACAACAATAACAACAATAAGAATCAGTCCGCCGATTGCTCCGCCTATAATGCCCCATAATGCTTTCTTGCCCAAACCTCCGGTTTCCTGCGCTGCAACTGATGTCGTTGTCTGTTCCTGAGAAACAGCTTCTACCGTCTCTTCAGCAGCTGACGCTGCATCTGAAAGCGGAACATCCTGCCCCATGTTGGCCTGTGCTTTTGCCTTGTATTCCTGTGCAAGCAGATGTCCGGCACTTAAGTTAAGAACGGCGTCAAATCTTTTGATTGCCTCGCTATAATGTTTAAGCCTGAACATCACCAGTCCTGTTCTCCATTCCTGGTCAACCAGCCCAAGTTTGTTTTCAGCATTCAGAAAAGATTTGATATCATTGCTCGGTCTTATATAGTTATTGGTATTATCAGTCCCGGCAGACACAATTCCGATTACATTACCATTTTGATCAAGAACAGGACCGCCGCTGTTACCCGGCCTTACATCACCCTGTATCTGTATCCATTCAGTACCTCCAAGCATCTGTTTGCCGCTAACTGTCCCGTTGGTAACAGTAGGATTTAGCGGATTATCCTGGCCTATGTCGGAAGTCCAAGGATAGCCGATCATTGTAACAGCATCCTGAACTTCTATCATTGAAGAATCTCCAAGAAGCGCGCTTGAAAGACTTCTGCCTGTCTGGGGAGTAATTCTTAATATGCCGATATCCCTTTGTTCAAAAGGACTTTTTGCAACAATTTCAGCTCTCAGATAAGAACTGCTGCCCGGACCCTGGGGTTCAGCTGCTATCGCTGTATTGAACTGAACATATGCTTCAAGATCATATGGAGGCCCTTCACTTCCTTCAACTTTTATATTTTCATAAGCCCAGTTCCAATCTGCATCGCTCCAGTCATCAAGCTGTCCATAATCACCATAGGTATCCATAAGATAAGAGTAAATCAAATCATATTTAAACTGCGCTTCGTTTATATCTATTACATGACCGGCAGTAACTATATGTCCGGTCTCAGGATTGACAACAAATCCGGTTCCACCGAAAGCTTCGTAATAATAACCACTCCATTGGTTTGTCCAGGGATCAAGAACATAACCATAAAATATCGAAGTAATATAGCAGACCGCCGGCTGGACCATGAGCACTTTGTCGGCAGAAGTAAGTTCATAATTTAAAACATCGCTTGGAAGATCTCCTGATTTACCTTCCTCCTGTGCATTTAAAAATGATGTAAAGCTTAAGGTCATTATGAACACTAAAATAAATACAAGAACTTTTAAATATTTTTTTGGCATTTACCTCTCCTTAAGGATTACTTTTTTAATTCAAAAGTTTGTTTTAATAATATTTTATATTTTTCTTAAGTAATAATAAAT